>DAIRER010000560.1:0-1369 GCA_036795495.1 Pseudobdellovibrionaceae bacterium
GCTAACTCAGAACTGGGTTTTAAATTGAGGCTTGGGTCTTTAAGTAAGTCCTCTGTGGACTTTCCTTCTGAAAATTTTCCTCGAAGCCAGGATTCATTGGATGTATTTTCAAGCAATCGTCGGACCAAATAGGCCATTCCAGGCAACAGATCTCCGAT
The DNA here is from genome assembly GCA_036795495.1 of Pseudobdellovibrionaceae bacterium. Classification (GTDB taxonomy): domain Bacteria; phylum Bdellovibrionota; class Bdellovibrionia; order Bdellovibrionales; family Bdellovibrionaceae; genus DAIRER01. The sequence goes on from DAIRER010000560.1 coordinate 159, forward strand.
GGGAGCATATTCGCGTACGCGGTAATCCATATCGATCAAAGATTTTTTTACACTGTCGGCCATTCCATAAAGCATTTGAATTTCAATATCTTTTTTGGGGACATTTAATTTTTCAGCATAGACTAAACAAGCGGCAATGGTTCTCACATTATGTGAGGCAATGGCCGTTTTTATCAGAGAGTGATTTTGCAGTAACAATTGTGCACAAAGCTCATAGTTCGCATCACTTTCAGGTTTATGAGTGTAAACCGGAATTGGCCAACCCTGCTGTTGGGCCTCAATGGTCTCGTAATCCCAATAAGCGCCTTTGACCAGTCGGACGGTGAAGGGGGTTCCTCTTTGGCGAGCGAATTCAACAAGGTCTTTAATGTCTGTGTAGGAATCGCGAAGATAGGCCTGAATGACACATCCAAAATGCGTGTAGCTTCTGAACTCCTCCTCGAGCAGGAGTTCTTTATACACTTCAAGTGTGAGGTGTTTAACGGCATAGTGTTCCATGTCTAAATTTAGAAAAACATTATTTTTCATTGCTAACTTAAGGATCGGCCGCAGTCTTTCTTTGAGTGTAATTTTAGTGTTGTCCCAGTCTTTATCATTAATTTGAGAGAACAGCGCTGAAAGTTTAACAGAGACATTGATCTTTGGGAGCAAGTTGTTTTGACCATCCCGATCAATCAAGGGGACTTCCTCCCATTTTTGAGAGTCTTGGCTCATCCATTCTATCAATTCCATATATCTGGATTGATACTCAAGAGCTTCTTTTTCGCTCAAGGTGGCTTCACCTAAAATGTCGACGGTAAAGGTCATTTTCTGTTTGCGAGTTTTCTTTAGGACATCAAGAGCTTCTTTGGGGTTTTCACCCACAATAAACATTTTTGCCATTTGGGTTATGTTTTTTTTGATAGCCCCTGACATTAAGCCGGGAGCTAAGGATCCTAACCCAAGCCCCACATTGAATACCGAGGGGAGATCTCCGCCTTCAGCTGAAAAATATTCTTTAATATGTTTTGTGACTTCTTGTGAGGAATTTAATGCTGGTAAAACATCGACAAAACGAAACATATTGGTTTTGAAAGATTCATTTTTCATGGACCAATCCATGACAGATCCATACCAAAAGTCTTTACTGAAAATGGAACTTTTTGGTTGAGACTCGATTCTTTTTAGAATTTCTTCGCCTTTTTGAGTGATTTGCTCCTGCATAGATTTCC
>DAIRER010000561.1:0-1366 GCA_036795495.1 Pseudobdellovibrionaceae bacterium
CCCAGTGGGCCGCCAGCCTGAAGAAGCGCACCGACCTGAACCCGGTGCACAAGGCCCTGCTCAGTACGGCGGTGTCGGCGGGGAAGGTTTATAAGTATGTGCGGGTGCGGTGGCAGCATCACCGCACTACAACGAGAGCATAACCCCCCATTTAATAAAAGGAAAAAATAGAATGACTCACGACGCGAGGAGATTCATCTTCTTTCAAGCAACTCTGGCTGCCCTCCTATTTCCAGTTAAGGTCTTTGGGCTATCCAATGAAGCTAAAATCCCAGTTCTTCTCTACCACTCTTATCAACTATCCCCTCCTTGCGACTATGCCAGCAACGCCTCAAAGGCCCTTGAGGCGGACTTGGAAATGATAAAAAAAAATGGATTCACGATCATTCCTCTAAGCTGGATTGCCGAATGGGCAGCGGGAAAACGGGACGGCCGCAGCCTACCCAAGAGAGTCGTCGGAATTTCATTTGACGACGGCCACACCTACGACTGGAATGACAAATCAATAATTAAATCGCAATGCCCAGAAGCAAAGAGCTTTAGAACAGTTCTTGAAAAATTTAAAAATAGACATGCAGACCTCCCACCTTACTCCCCCCAAGCAACCATTTTTGTAATAGGCTCACCTTTAGCTCGAGAGTTTATCGGGGGCTCCACGCTGAGCGATGAGTGGTGGAAGGCTGCAAACAAATCTAGAGTATTAAGAATACAAAACCATAGCGCAGATCATGACCATGCCACAATTACGAAGAGAACGTACGACAAAGAGTTGAAATCCTACATTCCCATTGCCATAGAGAAAAAATCCGAACAGGCAGGAAAAAACAATTTCATGAGAATTGACTCATACAAAGAAGCAACACTTGAGGTTGTCAACTCCGCCAATTACATAAAGAAAAAAACTGGCACGCAGCCAACATTATTTGCCTATCCTTTTGGCCACGCAAGTACTTACATGAGAGAGGATTTTTTTCCAAACCACATTAAACGACACAAGACATACGCTGCGTTCTGCATAGAAAGTGAGAACAAGGCCGAAAATTACATATCAAGGAAAAGTGACCGGTACTGCCTTAGAAGGTTCAGCTACGGCCACTCGTGGAAATCACCGGCAGAACTACAATCCATTCTCAACGAGAGCCAGTAGCAATATAGGGATATGCTGATTCACCCCATCCCCGCTCAGCGCATAAAATTCATCAGACTACAAGCTACAGATTCGGCAGAAGTGGGTTTAGTCAGCGCTTCCTTAGGCTAAAGTTGCTCATCGAGCAGGGAACCTGCAATGGAAATCACCACAACCCGTTATAAACGAACGAACTCCAATAGACTCAACGAATCTGCGATAGCGCTTTTTAACGTTAGC
>DAIRER010000097.1:0-6838 GCA_036795495.1 Pseudobdellovibrionaceae bacterium
AGATGAATTTTATGTGTGTACACACAAAACATAATTACCCCAAAGAAAGCTCCCCATAAAATGGTGCTCGCCAACATCCAAGTTGCCTTTTGACGATTGTTTTTTTGTACATAGTAAATACTTAAGGCCATTGTTAATGAGGATGTGATCAGTACCAAGGTGTTAATAAAACCCATGATCCAATTGGTTTGTTTTGCGCCCTCGGAAAACATTTCTGGATAAAGACTATGATAAATAATGTAGGCCACAAAAAGCCCACCAAACATCAAAATCTCAGTCACCATAAAGATCCAAAGACCTTCCTTGCTGCTGTCATACTCATGAACTTCATCACGAAAGTGATGAGCAAAATGATGCTCGTGTGTTGCTGCTGTGTTTGTTGTATTATCGATATTCATAGGGCCCCGCTGTAATGATTGGTTCAACTTCAAAATTATGCATTGTTGGAGGTGACGGAACAGTCCACTCTAATGTTTTAGCACCCCAGGGATTGGCAGGAGCTTTTTCACGCTTTTTAAAAGCTAAAAGAAAGGTATATAGCGCAATTAAAAAACCAAAGGAAATCATCCAAGATCCAATCGTCGATATTCTATTTAAAGCCGTATACTCGGGAATATAATCAAAATAACGACGGGGCATCCCTAAATTTCCTAAAATAAATTGAGGAAAAAAGGTTACATTGAATCCATTAAATATAAATATAAATGATAAGCGGGCCAACCCCTCGCTATACATATATCCAAACATTTTTGGAAACCAGTAGTAAAGTCCACCCATTAAGGCCATTAAAACTCCACCCACCATGACATAGTGAAAGTGGGCCACCACAAAATAGGTGTCATGAAAGTGCACATTCACTGGCAATGTTGCCAACATAATTCCTGTCACTCCACCGATCACAAATAAAAACATAAAACCCAAAGCAAACAGCATGGGGGATTGAAAAGAGACGGAACCTTTATAAATTGTCGCATTCCAATTAAACATATTAATCGCCGTTGGAACGCCCACCAACATCGTAATAAAGGAGAAAATAATCCCTGCTACTTCGGACTGCCCAGAAACATACATATGATGTCCCCAAACAAAAAATGAAACGGCAGCAATTCCCAATGATGAATAGGCAATCGCCGTATATCCAAAAATAACTTTACGAGAAAATGCAGCAATTAACTCACTAATAATTCCCATGGCAGGAAGGACCATAATATAAACAGCCGGGTGAGAATAAAACCAAAAAAAGTGTTGAAACAATACGGGATCTCCACCCATCGCTGGATCAAAAATTCCAACATGGAGAATTCTTTCCATCGCTAAAAGTAACAAAGTTATTGCCAAAATGGGAGTCGCTAAAATTTGAATGATCGCCGTCGAATAAATGGCCCACACAAAAAGTGGAATTCGGTGCATGGTCATACCAGGAGCTCTGAGCTTATGAACAGTCACGATAAAATTTAAACCCGTCAAAATGGAAGACATCCCCATAACAAAAGCAGCCAACACCATCATCACAACAGAGGTTCCACTTTTTATAGAATAAGGTGTATAAAAGGTCCAACCTGTATCAATTTTATGCATGAAGAAGGTAGCGATGGCCATCAAGGCTCCTGCCATAAATACATACCAACTGGCCAAATTCAGGCGAGGAAAGGCCACATCTTTTGCTCCGATATGTAGAGGCAAAAAGAAGTTTCCTAAAATAGCTGGTATTCCTGGGATAATCACCATGAACACCATTATCGCTCCATGATAGGTTAATACCTGATTGTAGGTATCTCCATCTTTTAAAATCTGACCCACATTTTGTGTGACATTCGGAGCAAATAACTCCAAACGTAGCAAAAGTGCCATGATTCCACCCACAAGAAAAAAGAACAAAACACTTACAAAGTAAAGTATTGCAATTCTCTTATGATCTAGTGTTGTAAACCAGGACAACAATCCTTTTTCACAATTAATATAATTTTCATCGGGTGAGTGTGCTGCTGCCATTAAGTAACTCCTCTACTTTTTATTTATAAACTCTTTAAATATTCAACCAAGGCATTCACTTCTGATTCACTCAATTGTCCCTGAAACGCCGGCATCACGCCTGCAGGATAAGAGTTCACAATTTTTGCACTTGGATTCAGTATTGATTCTCTAATATAAGCTTCATCAATAACAACTTTTGAACCATCCGCTAAAGTCTCTTCACGACCAAAACTCTTAAATAAGGAAGGTCCGACCTTGCGTGAATCATCCGCCGTAGAATGACAAGATTGGCAGGCTTTTAATTGAAAAAGCTTTGCGCCCTTCTGAGCCAATGTCATACCAGCCTCTTCAGATCCTTTTATTAAAAATTGATCATATTCCTCGCGAGTCACAACACGCAACGTAGCCAACATTCCCGAGTGAGTTGTTCCACAGTACTCAGCACAGAAAATATGAAAATTTCCAAGTTTATTTGCATTAAACCAAAGAGCCGTGTAACGGCCGGGAATCACATCCTGTTTGATTCGAAAACTAGGAATATAGAAGCTATGTAAAACATCTGTAGATGTCATTAAAAGTTTCACATCTTGATTGATAGGCACAACAATTTCATTAACCGTTTTATATCCGTTTTTATACTCAACTTCCCAGGCCCACTGTTTACCATAAACATGAATTTCCAAAGCATCCTTAGGCATGGCTCTCATTTGATGATAAATATACCAACCCCAAGCAAATACGACCAAAAAAATCACTAAGGGAATAAATGACCATAAAAACTCTAGAAAATGATTGCTCTCAATATAGGCGGTTTTATCATTATCTGTTTTACGCTTGTACTTAGTTACAAAATAAATCATTCCACCAATAATCATGGCGCAGGCAATGAAACTGGCTACAATAAGAAATCCATAAAGATTATCAACTTGTTTTGCAATTTCAGTTCCCTGAACTGGCATAAATGAACTGGCCATAGCTTGTTTAAACCCTATCATCGACTTACACTCCTAAATTTGCGTGTTTTTTTCTTCCCTTAAACCAAATAGGAATCAACCATATCAACATCAATAAAAGCATGGCTGAGCCCCCCATTTTCATCAGTCCCCCAGCAAAAATTGTATATTTACTTTGCTGAGGATCATAATGAAAACAATATAAAATCAAACTGTCTACAAAATTTCCTATTTTTCCCTCTGCTGCTTCAGTCAGAGCCAATTTAACATCACGTTTATCAAACATAATGCCTGGCAAATATCTAGAAATTTTCCCTTGAGGTGAAACAACAATGGCCGCAGAAACATGGGACCATTCCTTGGCCTCTTCATTCCATTTGTATTTGAAACCGATACTTTTGGTGAAAGCTTTCACACTTTCTTCATCTCCAGTTAAAAAATGCCAACCTGACTCAGCAGCAGGACGATCATAAATTTTCAAATAATTGGACTTTTTTTTCATGGCCATATCGGGAGTTTCTTTAGAATCAAAACTCAAAGCAATCATCGTAAAATCTTTTCCCGCCGTCCAATCCACTTCTTTTAATGCCTCTGTAAAACCATTTAGATGAAAATTGCATAATCCAGGGCAGGAAAAATAAACCGGAGAAATAATCACAGGCTTTGATCCATTAATGAAAGCTCCTAAAGTCACTTCTTGGCCGTTTTCATTTTTGAATTTTAAATTTAAATCTAAAGAATGTCCCAATTGCTCATCAATACCTACCCCATCAAGCTCCTTAGGGCGCACTGAAGATGCATTTTCTGTAGAGCTTGAGTTCACCAGCCCAGAAGAAGGATCTGTCACAGCAAAAGAATCGCTCATATAAAAAAAAGCGTTAATCACAACTAACAAAGAAAATTTGAATTGAAGTCGCACAGAGCTACTTTCCAGCCTCAGTTGAACCTTTATTTATCGGAAAAGCCTCTTTTGGCACTTCTTTTAAATCGACTCCACCCTGTATAAAGGCCAAGTAGATTATAAACGATATAGAGAAGGCCATTGAGAACAAAAAAGCCATCATTCCACCACGATTGTATTTGTCCTGTGATTGATTCATACCTTCTCCAAAAATTTTAATAAAAAATTAATATATTAACTTTTTATAACTATACTAAGTTTTTTTTGAGGGCAAGCAGAAGTCCACAGCCTGTACTCTTCTGCCACATCACGCCACAAAAGCTTTTTGTCAACAACCCCCCTTCAAGCCTTTATAACAAAATATACAGTCTAAAGGAGTCTCCGATGAATACTTCAATTAAAAAGAAAATTTCGTTACTGTTGATAGGTGTAGGGCTTCTTTTTGCGGTCTTTATTCTTGTTCTAAAACCAATGAGTCAAAAGCTGACACCCGTCGAAGAAATCTTGAATAAAAAAAACATCTTCGGATTTAAAACAGAAAAAACATCCTTAAATAAAGACTATTATATTTTTAACTTTTGGGCCTCCTGGTGCCCCCCTTGCATAGAAGAAACCCCCTCCCTGATTCGTTTTGTTTTAAAAAACTCAGACAAATACCATTTATTTGCTATTTCACAGGACTCTTCGACTAAAGATATCGAAGACTTTATAAAAACATTTCCAAATATGAAAAACTCTCACACAGAAATTATATGGGATGACAATAGGAACTTAGCTCAACAGCTTAACATTTTTAAACTTCCAGAAACATTGATCTACTCCACAAAAACTAAAAAATTTCTTAAAATCAGCGGCGCCACAAATTGGGAATCGCCGGGCTTTGAAGACTATGTCATAAACTATTTTATAAACAATTAAGATGTGTCCTAATTCACATTTTTAAATGTAAAAGTGTTTTTATGACAATCTATGCACGATGTGTTTCCAGAGGTGTGGGGCGATGGATTTGCTATAAATTCACTATCATGACAGGTATAGCAGTTACTTGAAAGTCCTTTGTAAACACCATTTGAGTGACATTCACTGCACTCAATCACCCGGTGAGCCCCCCTTAAAGGAAACTTTGTCAATGAATGCCGAAACGAAGTGGCTTCCCAAAAGTGCTGTGTATGACAATCTTTACAATTAGGTGAAGAACCATTGTGGACATCATCTTTTTGGTGACACGCAAGACACTGCTGACTGAGTCCAGCTAACTTTTTGCCATCTTTATGACACTCGGAACACTCGATAGTATAATGCACGCTATTCAAGGTAAAGTTTTTATGAAAATCCTTAGTTGAACTCCATCCTTTTTCGCTATGACACTCCTGACAGGTTTTTCCAAAACTTCCTTTATGAGGATCCTTATGACAATCAAAACATAAACTCGAAAGAGGCTTAAACTTAACCACATTTCGAGTTTCTTTCTTAAAAAGAACCGTTTCCTTAGATAAGACATGACACTTACTGCATTTCACTTCGGTATGTTTCCCGACTAAAGCAAACTGACTTTGTTTATTATGATTAAATGAAACCGTTTTCCAGTTTTTTTCGTTATGACATTGATTGCAACTTTGGTCCAATTGACCTTTATGAAAATCATCATGACACTGAAGGCAGGTTTTGCTCTTTAAATTTGGAAAATGAAATATCGACATGGGCTTTTGCAACTGCTCTGTATGATTTTTACTTTTTATACTGGGCCATTGAATTGTGTAATTTTTTAAAGAGGGTTGATGACAGTCAGCGCACTTTAACGTTTCATGGGCCTCTTTTAATTGATACTTTGTTTCAGAGTGGTCAAACTGACTTAGAGGAGAAAATTTTTCAGTTGAATGGCACTGACTACAGTTTTCTAAATCCTGTTTAAATTTAAATTGTTTTTCATGAATGTTTTTATGGCAATCTATGCAAAAACGAGAGGCTTCAGACTTAAACTTAAACTTCTTTTTGCGCGTTTCTCCATGACAATCACTGCATTTTGCAGACTTATGAGCCCCCGTCAGTTGAAATTTCGTCTTATCATGATCAAACCCAGTATCTGACTTTTGGATAAACCAATCCTGTGTCGTGTGACAGGATGTACATTTTTTATTTAATAACTCTTTACTAAATTCATTTTGATGAGGGCTCTTATGACATGTTTCACAGGTTTTTAAATTCAACTGGGCCCAATGATAGATCGGCTTCTTTGGGCTTGTTGGTCTTAATGGACCAGAAGATTTTTTTGGGCTTACTACCTTTTGTCCTGGTAAATGACAATCATTGCATTTTAAATCCAAATGCTTACCATCAATAGAAAATGAGGTGTCTTTATTGTGATTAAAATTATGAGTATTTTTCCAAGAGCTTTCCTCATGACACTGGGAACACTGATTCAGCTTTCCAGATTTTTTGGACACCATTGAACCAAAAAAATGAAAATCTTGGTGACAACTTAAACAATTGTTCTTCAGGCCCGTGAAATTTAAGTCTTTAATTGAGGTCTGTTTTTTATTTACTTTATGACATTCAATGCATTGGGCCTCTTTATGCTTACCTAAAAGATGATAACCAGTCACCCCATGATCAAATTTAGAGATACTCCATTTTGTTTGATTATGACACTTTGTACACTCGCCATTAGAAAACTTTGAGCTGAGTTTGTTTTTATGAAAATCCTGATGACAACTCAAACACTGTTTTTGATTTAAATGACTCCACTGGTACTGAAATAATTTTTTCTTTTTATCGATCAAATGGCAGTCATTGCATTTTAATTCTGCATGAGTTTCGGTTAATTTATATTTTGTATCTAAATTATGATTAAATTGAATTTTTTCTTTCCAACTCACGTTGTTGTGACAGCTTTGACAATCTTTTTTTGCAAAGTCGCCTTTATAAAAGTGAACATCGTCATCTTTGTGACAAGATTTACAAGTCGTTGCCTTGGTTCCTAAATAACGAATCTCTTTTTCTCGAAGAAATT
>DAIRER010000098.1:0-6831 GCA_036795495.1 Pseudobdellovibrionaceae bacterium
AACTTCATAACTCGACCCCCCTATGAAATTCTAACAAGACTCAAACTATCATGCAACTCGTTATTAAAGTGGTCTATTGATAAATGTCTAAACAGTCGATAAACTTTTAAACATGAATTTAACTCAATTAACTACTTTTGTATCCGTACTTGCCGAAGGCAGCATGACTGCCGCGGCAGATAAACTATTTTTAACTCAACCCGCAGTTAGTCAACAGATTCGTAATTTAGAGGAAGAGTTGGGTGTTGAACTTTTAGTCAGAGGTGTTCGTCAAATCCGTCCCACTCCTCAGGGCGAGGTCTTTTATGAACACGCAAAAAAAATACTGCAACATGTTCAGCAGGCCGAAGCGGCAATTAAATCCATTGGGGCAGCCCTTAAAGGAAGTTTGAGAATTGGAACATTAAACTCCTTAGGACTTCACTTAATGAGCCCTTTAGTTGGGCGGCTTATGAGATACAATCCAGAGCTTAAGATCCGAATGGAATATGGCGAGGGTAAGGGACTTTTAAAACTTATTAAGAAAAATGAAGTGGATGTGATCGTTCTTCCAGACTTAGAGATTGAGTTTGATGAAAAACAAGACAGTCTAGAGAAAATGTTTTTAATGAAGGATGAATTGTGGCTTGTCTCAGCTGGAAAAGAACATAATTATCCCCAAGAAATTAAATTTGAAGAAATTGATGCCTTTCCCTTCGTGAGTTTTGCGGATGAATACCCCAATTTTCAAAATGAGTTTTTTAAAAAACTAGAATCACAGAAAATGAATATTTCAACAATTTTTGAGTCTACAAATGTTGGCACTCTCAAGAGAGTGATTGAATCGGGTTTAGGTTGGGGTTTTTTACCGTCACACTCTATTCGTAAGCAAGTTAGAGCGGGTCGATTGCAGCGAACTCATATTAAAGATTTTCAGTATAGTTTTGATATCAATTTGTATTATACCAAAAATGCCGTTCAAAAGATTATGATCGAGCTATTTTATCAATCACTGACTCTTTCTGAAAAAATTTAAAATAAAACGGATTGTGGCATACCCATGCGAGCCGCCACAATTCGAACAATTTCACTGGCTGTTTCTTCTAGGGCACGTTCGGTCACATTAAAGACGGGCCATCTTCTGTTTTGTTTAAAGAGTTGTTCTGCAAATTCAATTTCTTTGGAAATATGAGAAAGTGATGCGTATTCTCCACCTGGATCTTGTCCAAATTTTTCAAGTCGAATTTTTCGAATACGTCTTAGGCTTTCAATATCAATTAAAAGTCCGATAATTTTACGTTGATCCACTTCAAAGAGTTTTTCAGGTGGGGCTGTATCTAAAACAAGTGGAATATTTGCCACTTTCCATCCTTTATGACTTAAAAAAATAGAAAGGGGAGTTTTACTGGTTCGGCTAATACCAACCAAAATAATATCTGCTTTATCTAAATCATTGAGGGTTTTACCATCATCATGCTTTACGGTGTATTCAATCGCCTCAATGCGTTTATAGTATTTTTCATCGACGACTCTTAAGGCTCCCACTGTGTTTTGTGAAGAGACTCCAAAAAATATATCTAATGTTGAAAGAATGGGACCTAATAAATCGATAGAGGGCATTCCTTTTTCACTAGATAAATTATGAAGTTGAGATCGTAAAACGGGATTGGCAATAGTGTAAGCCACGAGTCCTCGATTTTGAAAGCACTCTTCTAATAGAGGCTCAGCCTGTTCTAACGTGCGAATGTTTTTATGTCGACTGATATGAATTTCTTCTTTAGAATATTGCACTAGAGCGGCTCGAATAATGGTGGCCGCCGTTTCTCCGGTGCTATCAGATAAAATATAAATCGTATAACTCATTTTTAGCCCCTCAATAAATAATTATCAGATTAAACTTCATGTTTAAATTCAGCACTTACAATTGTAATGTCAGTAAATTCTGTAAGAGCTTTCCACTCCACTTCTAGTTCGTTAAAGCTTAATCCTATCGGTAGAAAAAAGCGAAGTGAAGGTTGTTTAAGACCCTGCCATGTTTTGTGTATTTTCTGGATCCAAATTTGAGGATTTTTATGAAAAGGCAGATAATAGGTCCATTGATTGGGAAGAGAATTTTCAGAATAAATAAGTAGTCCCGATTCAATGTTTTGAACTGGTAGATCCTTTTTTTCAAAGGTATTCAAAGAAAAAATTTCAGTCTGCAGAATTGTATTTTTAAGCTCCAGGTCAAGTTGCGTTGGCTTATGCCTGAGGTTTTTTAATATAAGAAAATTTAAATAATAATCAATCTTCAGAGTCCAAGGGGAATTTTCGGAATTTGGAATGATCCACAATTGAGACCCAGGATTTAAAGCTGTAGCCGCGCTGATCTGATTCACTCTTTTGAACCTAATTGCTGTTGGGTGATTTGGTTTAAAATTCCATTTACGAAACTATAGGAATCTGTAGTCCCATATTTTTTTGCAATTTCGATGGCTTCATTAATGACTATTTGTGGTTTCATTGGTTCAGAGGCAAAATGCATTTCATAGATAGAAATGCGTAAAACATTTCTATCTATAGAACTCATGCGATCGATTTTCCAGTTTTTAGAAGTTGTAGAGATTAAACGGTCAATTTCTAATCTAAATTGTTCAACACCATTTAGTAAAAAATTTGCATATTGTAGGACTTCATTTGAAAATGAATTTTCAAAAACACTTAAAAATGTTTGCATAGAAATTTCTGGAGCAAATTCTTTTTGGAATAGGACCTGCATAGCTAATTCTCGGGATTCTCTTCTCATGATTTTCTACCTTTAATTAAAGATCAAGTCTTGTATCTTCGCCCAAGGTTTCAACAAATTCTTGGACATCTCTGAAAGTTCTATAAACACTTGCAAAACGAACATAGGCCACGTCGTCTAGCTTTTTAAGTTCACTCATAACCTTGCTTCCAATCGCTTGAGAGGGGATTTCATTATCTCCTTGATGCAAAATCCAGCTGGCAATGTGATCTACGATGACATCCAGTTCCGATTGGCTCACAGGTCTTTTTTGCGTGGCCGCTTGAATTCCTTTTAGAATTTTTTCGCGGCTAAAGGGTTCTCGCCGCCCATCTTTTTTAACTATATAGGGTAAGTTTAAAAGAATAGTTTCAAAAGTTGTAAAACGATGTTTGCAGGATAAACATTCACGACGTCGGCGAATACTCCCATCCTTTTGGACACGAGTATCTAAAACACGATCATCTTGATGGCCACAAAAAGGACATTTCACAAAAACCTCTCAATTGATTTATGGATGCTTGGACTTGTTGGGAATATATGAGGACTAGACTCGTTGCGCAAGAATAAAGGTGTCCTTACGCAGAGTGGCCATCTTATGTTAGGTTTTTCAAAAAAGGAGATCCAATGAATCGAATGAATCCTAATAAAATTAACTTTCAATTCTCTCTTGGAATATTTTTAGGGGTGATATGTATTTTTAGTTCTGTTTTTGCTGAAGAAACGCAAGTTGTGGGTCGTGATGTGGCCAGAAAATACTTTGAAACAACGACTCCAAAATCTGAAGTTATTCCCTCAAGAGATCATTATTTAGCAATTCATTTTGGAAGACATTTAGGATCAGAGGTCTGGGATTGGAATGGGACTGAAAGTAATTCCGAAGTTGGACAAGGCTCGATGGGTGTGACTTACCGTTTATCTGAATGGGAGCAAGTTGCAGATAAAAGTTTAAGAGTTGATTTTAATGAATTCCGAGTGGGGCAAGAACGATTTTATAAGATTTCATTTCTTCCGATTGTCACTTTTCCTGATGCCAATTCAGAGTTTCCTCTTTATTTTGGAATTGGTGGCGGGTTAGGGGTATTTTTTAGACAATCTCCAGGAGAGTCTTCACTTTCCTTTGATTATCAGTTGATAGCCGGAGCTCGGTTTTTTAATATTTACAATACGGCAGGTTTTTTTCTTGAAGGCGGACTTAAAAACCATCTTCACCTACTTTCCAACGGTCAACTGAATGCCACCTTTGCGGCATTAGGAACGGTGTTTACCTTTTGAAAATTCATAAACTGATTCTTGTTCAAATCATTCAAGCCTTGTTGGATATTTTTGAAAATCAATATTATCCTGACAAAACGATAGAAAGAGTTTTTAAAAAACATCCTAAGTGGGGAGCTCGGGATCGTCGTTTTTTTGCAGAAAATGTCTATGAGATTGTTCGTCATCGTCGACTGTATGAAGAAGTTCTAAAAAATATATTTAAAAAACCATTTTCTACTAAAGAAGAATACTATCAGATTTTATTTTGGATTCATTGGGTAAAAATTCATGAATCTATACCCGAAGATATAGAATTGAATAACCATTGGCGTTCGCATTTACAGGATCCAGAAATTCAAAAAAATCTTCAAAAAATTAAGATAGAAAATCCAGCAATATATCAATCCTTTCCAGATTGGCTTTATGATTTAGGACAACAAGAGTTGGGTTCTGTTGATTGGGCTTCATGGTCTGTTTATTTAAACCAACAGGCTCCTGTATATTTAAGGGCAAATGTTTTAAAAGTTACGGTTGAAAAATTACAATCCGAGTTTCAAAAAGAAAATATTCTATTGCAAAATTTTAATGACAAAACTCCATGGGTTATTGAGCTAACTCGGCGTCAGAATATTTTCTCTTCACCTCTTTTTAAAAACGGATTTTTTGAAGTGCAAGATGCAAGTTCTCAATTGGTGGCCCCACTGATGCACTTAGAGCCAGGAATGCGTTGTGTGGACGCCTGTGCTGGAGCGGGTGGAAAAAGTTTACACATGGCTACTATAATGAAAAATAAAGGGAAAATTATTTCATTGGATCTCTATGCTCACAAACTTGAAGAGCTTCAGAAGCGAGCCAAGCGAAATGGCATTCATATTATAGAAACACGAGTGATTGAATCCACTAAAACCATCAAGCGATTAAGTGAAAGTGCGGATCGAGTTTTGTTGGATGTCCCTTGTTCGGGAACAGGCGTCTTAAGAAGAAATCCTGACAGTAAATGGAAGCTTTCCACAGAAGAATTACAAAGATTAAATATTTTGCAAAAAGAAATTTTAAGGGATTATTCAAAAATGACCCGTATCGGGGGAGAGCTCGTCTATTCAACCTGCAGTATTTTACCGAGCGAAAATCAAAAACAAATGGAATGGTTTTTATCTTTAGATCCAGGATCTTGGGAGGTTCTTGATGAGATTATCATTCGCCCTCCCACTGCCGAAATCCCCTTTTCTTATTATTTAAAAAAAGGGGACAGTGTACCCCATCGGGCTTCTGATGGGTTTTATGCGATGTCCCTTCGCAGAATAAAATAAACTTGCACCCCCATGAACTCGCGCAGTAGCATTTCCCCACTTGAAAGCAGGGGCTTTTAGGGATCAAAAAATTTTAGGGGGGATCTGTATGAAGTTTTCAAAAAAGTTCACATTAATTTTTATGGCTGTAGGTTTGGTGCATGTATCTGCGTTTGCTGAGTCACAGGTAGATGAAAAATATTTTCAATTGGGAGAGCCTGAAGTGACAGATGTTTCAGCTAAGTATCCTGATTTTGATTCTGCGGCTCAGCCCGGTCTTGGAGAAGATTGCAATGCTTCTGGAAAAAGTGTTTTCCCGCGTGTTTCAACAGAGCCTATCGGAAAAGATTTTAATCCATTAAATGATATTGAGGCCATTGTTGACCGAGTGATCAATGTTGGAAAAAAACTTTGGGATGTTGTTGTGGCGGGAAGTCCTGTTGTGAATGTAAAACTTCAGACGGCAAATGCTTTACCACAAGGTCTTCAGTGTTGGGTAGATCTTCAGGGTTGGAAGATGCCGCAAACAAAAGTTTATCAGGTGGCCTATCGTAATGGTTTTGGGGCAGAGGTCGTAAGTTTTGCATTTCGTGTGAGCTTTACAGCCGGTGGGTCAGCTAGTGGTGTTGGAAAATACATTACCAATGCAACAATGATGACGGCTGACTTAAATGTGGGATGGGGCTTTACATTTAATGCTGCTGCTGAAGTGCCTTCAGTATTTAATATGGGAACAGCCAAGGATCCTATAGCTGGTCTACAAATGCTTATGAAGTGGTCTGTTAAAACTCCACTTAAGTATATTGAAACTTCAGAATCCTTTTTTATGAATGGTGAAAATCAACTTGTCCATTTAAAATAATAATACATAATTTGAAGAACCGTTTTTAGAAATAGAATTGAAGACCTGATTCGATTCCGGTTCTTTGAATTTCAACATTGGTTTTATCAATTTCAAGAACCCGTTGACCATATATTCTAACAATTCCATAGTCGATAAATACGCCGACTTTTGAAGTATGACCCGAAACTTCTCCCAGGGTGGGGCTTGTTGTCGGAATAAAAGAACGGTAGTTGCCGATCAGTCCAAAATGCCGACTGAAGTGGAAATTTAAATTCACATCGGCAAATTGTTGCAGAAGCCTGGTAGGGATTGCGTTTTGATTCTCACGAGTGCGTTGTCCATAGCTCAGTGTTAAATGAGAGTTTTGTAAAGAGTTACCCAGAAGTCTTAAGTTGAAGCTTGCGGCTAAATCATTAAAGTTTTCTTCGGTGTTGTTTTCATAGTCCAATGTTAAACCAAAAATTTGAGCATAAGCCGATAGGGAGCCTCGATAGGTTTTATGATCTGAAGTGATCAGCGGGAGAGGGAGGATCTGTTCTTTTTGATAAGAAGAATATCCACCTTGAAGTGAAAGTTCATAGGGTGAAGGAGAGTTCATGGCAAGCCAAATATCCATCATCTGATTGCGTTCTTTTTGAGCCAGCCATTCTTTGAGTGTCCATCGTGAATTTTCGCGCCCTTCGGAGCGTTTCGTCCAG
>DAIRER010000562.1:0-1359 GCA_036795495.1 Pseudobdellovibrionaceae bacterium
TTTCTTAAGTCATGTGATGGTGTTTTAGAGGGTATCCAGGGGGCCTCTGTGGATAACTATCGACATCTTTCGGTCCGATCCGCCGTCAGTATTTGTTTAGATCGTCTTTTATCTCCGGATCGATAAAAAGAGTAGACGAGGTCCCTGAGCCATGATAGACCCACAACCTGCTTATATAACTAAGAAGGATATAGACTATGGCAAAATCTGGAAAAAAAGTTTTAAAAAAATCAACCTATGAGCCTGCAAAAGAAACTAATCTCATTCGTCGTTTGACCAAAAAAACAGTTTCAAAAAATATCGCTAGTTTTAGTTCTGGGGATACTGTGAATGTTTTTGTTAAGGTTAAAGAGGGTGAAAAAGAGCGAACTCAGCTTTATAAGGGTGTTGTCATTAAAATTCAGGGATCTGGTGCTGCAAGATCTTTTACTGTGCGTAAAGTTTCTTCTGGAATTGGCGTAGAGCGAACATTCCCTTTTGCATCTCCTTCTTTGGAAAAAGTTGAAGCAGTCAATATGGGTAAAGTGCGTCGTTCTCGTCTTTATTTCTTGAGAGGACTTGAAGGAAAAGCTGCTAAGTTAAATACGGAGCTTATTTCTAAAGAGAGTTCATCTTCAAAAAATACAGATTCAGCAACTGAAAAAGCTGCTGAATAAATCTAATACTCATTCCATTTATAAAATGAATGTAGAAATTGGTGTTGATGAGGTCGGTCGGGGTTGCTTGGCCGGTCCTGTTTATGCAGCTGCCGTTATATTTAATGGTCCCGAATTAAGGGATGTCGTTACGGATTCCAAACTTCTGTCCGAATTACGTCGAGAAAATCTGAGCCAGCTCATTTGGGCTTCTCATCAAGTGAGCCTGGGTTTTGCAACAGAAGAAGAAATAAGTGAACTCAATATATTGCATGCCTCTCTTTTGGCTATGAAAAGGGCCGTTTTGGGTCTTAAGGTTCAAACGGGGCATATTTTAGTGGATGGAAAATTTAAAATTCCTGGGTTGACTGCTTTTGAACAAACGGCGGTGATAAAGGGAGATTTAAAAATTCCAGTTATATCTGCAGCTTCTATTGTGGCTAAGGTGGCAAGAGATCAGCTTATGTTAGAACTTGATGAGAAGTATCCGGGATATGAATTTAAAAAACACAAAGGTTATGGAACGCCCCTCCATAAAGAAAAAATCAAAAAAATTGGACCCTCGCCCATTCATCGAAGAACCTTTGCAGGAGTTCGAGAGTATTGGAAACCTCAATCAGAGGCGGGGACTTGATTCTGAAAAAAGAGTCATCAAGGATCTGCAAAGAAAAAAGTATGAAATCCTTTTTTGGAGGTTAAAGACACCTTTTGCTGAAGTCGATTT
>DAIRER010000099.1:0-6821 GCA_036795495.1 Pseudobdellovibrionaceae bacterium
TTTAACACCTTGAACAGAAAGAGCAGAAAGACCCTTCATTTTTTCAAAAACTGTTTCTGAATTCATAAACGGTAGTTTTTTAATTTTCCGAGCTGCTGTTAAAGCCTTTGTTTCTAAATTTTCATCAAATTGAGCGATGATGCCTTCTTCATAATAAGCATGAATTCCGCCGTGACCTGCCGCATAGCCGTCATGGTCTGCTGTATTATGAAAGGGCTGACCTAAATCCCCAATAAAATGACCGACCAATCCCATTTCTGTCATCATTTGATAAACAAGTTTATTGTATAAAAGATCTTGATTTTGTTCTTCAGAATTATTTTTTGGAAAATTTGAATTTTTAAACTGTGGACCCAGTGCTGAAATTCTACGATAAAATTGATCCACCCTCCACCAAGCTGATCCTAAATCATCTATAACATTAAAAATTCTTTTATCTTTTTCAAATTGATTTTCTTTACCATTATAATTTTTTGAAATCTCTTTTAAATCAAAAGGAATTTTATCTATGGTGATTCCTAAAATTTCGGGATCTATATAGTGAGCGGGGTCTCCTTGTTTTCGTATTTCCTTGGCGAGTGTTTTCCAATAAGTATCGGGAAGATTACAAAGATGTCCCATGGTGTGGGGTCTTGTTTTTAGAAAATTTTGTAAATTTTTATTTTTAACCAAGTATATGGCGGATCGACAGATAACATCATGACCTCGTCCTCCCCACGCCCATACCTCTGTGGGTTGAGAAAAAATCATAACACTCATTACTGGCAAAAATAATTTTGATAACTTCAACACTCTCGACAACTTCACAAAGTTCTCCCAAATTTAAAATTGATTTACAGTTTAAAAAACTTAGACTTATATAAACCTGGCCACTGACAAAGTCCAACCTCTAATGGGGTTTGAAAAACTTCGACTTCGCCGTAGGGAACTCTAGAAAATCGTCTATAAATTTTAAACCCATTAGCACCTAAAGTGATCATATCATCCATATACAGTCGTTTACCCTCTGGAACCAAATACAGGGGATCAAAAGGGACCATAAATCTTAATCCAGCAGAAGTTTCAACCCACTGAGCCCCTTCGTCTCTAAAGCGTTGAATATAATTTGGAAGAGTCACATCAACGCCTCTCGTCCAAAAACAATTTGGGCCCGTGGGAGTAAATCGTAAAAGCTGAAGGCCCAAGCCCCGCAAACTCCAGTCATATTTAATAATGATATTGGAACGGATTTGATCCCGATTTAACTCGGGTTGTGTCGACTGCACAAGTGCCACTCCCGCAGCAACAAGGGCTGCGGCATTTGAGCTGCCCTTTGTGTAACTCTCTTCACTGTCTTGAACTAAAGAGGGTGCCAATATATTTGGTTTTCGCATATGGGGGACTGCAAAAGATTTTTTAGAATCTACGGCGCCGACGGTTAGAACCTCGGGATGATTTGCCGGAGAAAAAAGCGACTCACCAGATGAAATAATCCAAAAGGCTCCATGGTCTAAACTGTAGTCCACCCACTCCAGAGCAGACCTTTCTGTTAATTGAATTTCTTGAGTGTATAAAACGAGATCTACCTTTCGATAGGCTAAATCCTGGACAACCCACTTAAATGTTTGATCATCCAAGACCGTATACAAATAGAGTTCCATATTCACAGATTTCAAATTTAAATTATTTGTAGCCATCGCAGTAAAGAGCTGAGCCACACGAAGCCCTCTCGAGTTTTTATTTTGAACTGAATCCTCAGAAAGCATCAAGGTGTTGTTGGGTAAAGTTTTACCGATCTCGGCTTCATATCCATAAAACGACTGGTCGATGATGGCGACCTTTATATTTTTTTTAATTTCTTTAGAATAATATTTTTCAAAGCCTAATTTTTCTTTATATTCATCAAGATTTTGAAAAACAGAATGTGCAACGGCTAATTGCTCCACAGCCACCGTGGCTGACGCGGGCCTTTCATATAAAGCAGCAACGAAGACAAAGAGAATTACTTTTAGAAATATATATTTTTTATTCATGAATTCCCCCAAACCCCATAGAAACTTTGATCAGCATAATCAAAGATCCGCATGCTCTGCAAGCCGCCCTTCGAAAACATGACTCAACCCGATAAAAAATACGATTCATTTTCCGTTAAGCTCATGAAATAAGTCTATTAAAAGAAGAAAGGCCTTTTTCAATGGAACTCGAACCCTTAGGCTTTATTGAAAGCTGTTATAATGAAAAATTTGGCACACCTCGACAATCAGGTTTAGTCACAGAATCCGAAGGGCATCTTCAAATTTTTTCAAAATTTCAGCCAGAATTGGCTCTCGAAGGCCTTGAAAGGTTTTCACATGTTTGGTTGATTTGGGGATTTCATAAAAACGAAAACTTAAGGTATCACCCCAAAGTTCACCCCCCTCGATTGAGCGGTCAGAGCATTGGAGTTTTTGCGACACGCTCTCCACACCGCCCAAACCCGCTGGGATTATCTTTAGTGAAGTTAACTCGAGTAGAAGCTCCACGACTTTATTTTCAAGGATTGGATTTGATTCAGGGAACACCCATCTATGACATTAAACCCTATCTTCCAGAGCTAGAAAGCCAACCCCGGGCTCAAGGTGGATGGGTTGATCATGTTCAAAATAACCCTATCACCGTCACGTTTAGCCCTGAAAGCCAAGCTTTTCTAACGGACTGGAGCCTCAGGAATAATCATAAAATCATCCATGGACTTATCCAACAAACGATTGCCTTAGACCCACGTCCCCTGGTTTATAGGGGATTTGAGGGTGAAGCGGATTCCCCCTACCGCCAGACCCATGTGTTTTCACTTTTTGATCTCGACATTGAATTCGAGTTCTTAGATAAAACTCAGGCCTTGGTCCGACTTGTAAGAACCAAAATTTAAGATAGACTTAAGAAGTAGGTTTGTCTTTACTATTACTCTTCAAAATCATCAAACACCGTTATAACTTGAAAAAAAGGTAACTGTAGGTTACTTTTCCGAGAGGTAATTTTTTTATGAATCAATTCAAAAATGGTGCTAATTTAATATCGACTGACGAAATTCAAGCAGAAATTTATTCAAAAATGTCTTTTGCTCGAAAATGGGAGGAGTTTTTGAGGATGAGAGAGGCTGCATGGCTCATAAAATCGGCAGGCCTTCGATCTCAAAATAAGGACTGGAGTGAACAAAAAATCCAAGATAAAGTGAAAAAGATATTTTTGTATGCAAGTACTTAATTTTTTAACCGCATTTATTACGCCACTTGAAAAATGTAAAATACCCTATTTTGTAACGGGCTCAATAGCTACTATTTTTTATGGGGAACCTCGACTGACCCATGACATCGATATAGTTATTCATCTCTCACCGTTAGATTCTTCCAAATTTCTTTTATCTTTTCCTTTGGAACAATATTATTGCCCTCCGGAAGAGGTTCTCCAGATTGAAATCAAACGCCGTCCTTTTGGTCATTTTAACCTCATTCATCATGAAAGTGGATTGAAAGCGGATATTTATCCAGATGCTGAAGACTCTTTTCATAAATGGGCTTTTACTTATCGTAAGCGAATAGATTTAGGAAATAACCTTGAACTTTGGCTTGCGCCTCCGGAGTATGTTATTGTAAGAAAATTAGAGTTTTATAGAGAAGGTCGTTCTGAGAAGCATCTTGAAGATATCAAAAAAATGCTGTTTCAAGTTAAAGATAACCTTGATTTAATATTCTTAGAAAAAGAAATCCATGATCGTGGCCTTAAAGTCTACTGGGAAAGCCTCCACTGTATCTAGATGTAAAGCTATTAGCGCCCCCCCATAAACTCAGGCCTTGGTCCGACTTGTAAGAACCAAAATTTAAGATAGACTTAAGAAGTAGGTTTGTCTTTAATCTTGGTCTTCGCTATAAGGATGATAATTATGATTAATTTATTAACTTCTCTTTTTACAGTGTTTAGCACTGCTTTTGCGGCACCTCACCCTGGTGCTGTTGGTTCGGCCTTGTTTGATAGGTCCAACGGAATGAGTTTTTCAAATAAAGGTTTTATTTTACCCAGTGAAGGAACTCAATGGCGACTGGTTGACTCGGATCGTTTTGAATTGGTTTCTGAAAAAATAAAAGCGGACAAAACAACTGAAACCTTAACCACCGTTCTTACAATTCACACCGAAGAACTTAAAAAAAAGCAAGATATTGAGCAGTACTCAAAACAATGGCTCAAAGAATACTCTCAATTTGGTTTTGAACTTTTAGGAACAAAACCCATCGGAGATACTCGATTTCCGGCATTGCTGGTTGATCTTTACCATCGAAAATCTGATAAACAAATTCGACAGGTCATTCGTCTTAATGAAAAGAAAGTGGCCATTTTAACTTGCAGCCATCAACGCCAAGGTTTTAGTGAAATTTTATCTCAATGCAATCAACTGATGGAAAAATTTAGCTGGATCGAAAACTAAAGTTAACCCGTTATAAAAAGCTTCAGTGCTTTAGCTGACTTCTTTCAGGGGCTTTTTAACAATGGAAGCATTTTCTACGTCATCACCAAATTCAAAGGAAAGCTGTACCGGTTGCTGTGACGAAGATGGCTGTATCGAGGGACTTTTTTTTCTATCTAGGTTATACACGCGATTTTCTGGTAGGTTTTTTACAAGATTTTTAACAAAGGCCTTTTGGGTATCGAGACTTGAGTCAGGACTAAAACCAAGCTCTTTCATCAGATCACCGATCTTTTTCATAAACGTCCCCTTCTTAATTTATAGCCAAGATGAATCTTAAGATGTTTTACGTTTGATGCTTATCGGTGCTGCTTATATTTACTTTAACTTCGTCTTGAGCTTTGTCTTGAGCGTTTCAAGCCAAGCTTATCACTAAGACTTTCGTCACAAAGCAGAAAGGTTAAAAGGAACTGAACAATTTAAAGATCTAAAAATAAAAAAACCCCGGACACTGCCGGGGTTTTCATCGATCATTTCAACTTTACAGGGTTCAAATTAGAACATGTAAGTTAAAGAAGCATTGCTCATGAAGTTTGCACCATCAAGACCAAAGTTTCCAGTTGTTCCAGCAGAAAGAACACCGTCTAAAGTCCATTTGTTCCATTTCATACCAAGACCTGCAGCCACTGTTGTGTTATCAGCAGTAGTGTCTTCAACAGTTGTCTTAGTAGTACCTAAAAGAACATTTTGAGTTAAAGAAGCTCTTAAAACCATCCATGAAGCGGCATCTGCCTCAACACCGATAATAACAGGCATTTCTGTTGTATCAGTTTTTGTTCCACCAACATCATTAGAAGTCATGCTGTATGCTGCTCCGTAAAAGAAATCAGCGCCATCTTTTTTCATAGAGTTAACAACTCCCAATTTAGTTACGCTACCTTTTGTAACAACAGCTGCTCCTGTGTTAACTTCTTTCTCTGAACTTTTAATTTGTCCATAGAAATAAAGGTTGTCCATTTTGTAACCAGCCTTGATATCCATAAGGGATTTACCTTTATAAGTATCAGTTGTAGCACCAGCGCCATCTGCTGTGTTTGCTAGACCAAACTTAAGACTTGCATCCCAATCACCCATAGTCATAGAAGCCGTAAGTACTTGAGCTGTTTGCTTCTTAGATGTAGTTTTTTTATCTGAATTTGAATAAAGCAATCCAAGACCCCAAGTCATATCACCAGCTTTTGCACCGTAGAAAACGTTAAATGGATTTTCTAAAGCCAAGAATCCAGCAGATCGTGTTAAATCTGTATCGTTATTTCCCAAATAAAAACCCCAAGCAGAGTCAGCAGAGCCTCTAACAAATCCACCGTTTGCTGCAGCAGTAGCTCCGAACTCAAATAGAGCCCATTCGCCATACTTTGTAGCCTCATCAGGATTTGTAAGAACTTTGGTAGCATCAGACAAGTGAGCAGCACTTTGCAAAGCGCTTACACGAGCAGAAGATGCGAAAGCAGAAGCTGACATCAATGTCAGAGCTGCTAATAAAAGTGATTTTTTCATAGTGTTTCCTTTCGTTAAGGTTTCGTTATTTTTGCAAACCTTTGTTTATTTATTCTTAACCTTTGGCAAAATCCACTTGTTCGTCATTCACATCCATCCATTGGTCTGGTGATTACGTGAAG
Organism: Pseudobdellovibrionaceae bacterium; assembly: GCA_036795495.1. GTDB lineage: Bacteria > Bdellovibrionota > Bdellovibrionia > Bdellovibrionales > Bdellovibrionaceae > DAIRER01. The sequence continues at coordinate 6,097 of DAIRER010000099.1, forward strand.
TTAATTCTGCCTTACAGGAGAAATGCTAATGAAGTGCTAGACCAAGATCAATAAATATTTTTTCTGCATAAGAAAACTTTTTCTTAAAAAAACAAAAATAATTCAAAAATTTTTAAATATTAGTCACATTTTAAGTATTTTGAAAAATTTTAGCCTCTGCAAACTCTTGCTGGATCAGTGATTGCTGAAGAATCTTTTTTAGTGTTGCGCAATAAACACACAGCCTAAAGCTTAAGCATAAATTTATTTTGCTATGCGGTAATAATTTAATTTTTTACCAGATCTAAGTCTTGATTTCTGCTAGTTGTCAAAAAGATTGCACATGAAACTTTCATATCTTTCGATATTGCTCTTATATATAGATAACTATGATGAATCAAAAAAAAATTATTCCAGGCATTGTTAAACGTCACCCAGATGGGTTCGGTTTTTTTATTCCTGATGACATTAATATTCCCGATATCTACGTCCCCCGTCACTCGATGCAAAACGTGATGACCAATGACCACGTCATGGTGGAAGCCACAAAAGAGCGCGGCGGCGACCGACTGCGGGGTGATATTGTTCGCATCACAAAAAGAACTACGACCAAAGTCATGGGAAAACTGCATATTCTGAACGAAACAAAAGCGATTCTAAAAGATGAATCCAAATCCTGGGGAAGTGACCTTCAAATTTTAATTGAGTCCTTAAATCAGGCCAAAGATGGCGATCTTGTCGAAGTG
>DAIRER010000100.1:0-6794 GCA_036795495.1 Pseudobdellovibrionaceae bacterium
TAAAACAAATGGATCATCACAACTTTTTGAATCTTTCATAACTAAAATATCAATTTTTTGATTGAGCTTTTTTCGTGATGCGATAATCTCATGATCTCAATCTAAAAAGAACTCAGATTTTATACAAGGACTATCTTACATCTAGCACCTGTTTAGAAAAAAGGTCCACCCAAAGTTTATAAAACTCGATAGGCGTTGAATTATTATAATTATCGAATCGATCTAATTTTAGGTTGGTGAATCCACAAGGTCGAATGTTTTCAAATATTTTTAAATCATTTGAGATATTGATCGAAAGCCCATGACTCGTAATTTTATTTTTTATGCGCACTCCACAAAAAGCAATTTTACCTTTTTCAGTATATACACCCTGGTCATATTCTGGAACAAAAGCTTTCACATGGAACGCGGCAAGGACCTGAACGGTGATATTTAGAAGTAAACCTACATACTCTTTAGCCCCTAATCCTAAATGGGTTAAATTCAATATCGGGTAAATAACCAGTTGTCCAGGATTATGAGCCGTCGCAAGCCCCCCTCGCTCCGTTCTTAAAATTTGTATATTTTTATCTAAAATGAGAATCTCTTGATCTTGAACCGCCCGCTGTCCCAAAGTAATCACCGAAGGGTGTTCCAATCCCAAGAGATAAATCAACTCAGGATTGTCAAGAACCCGCTTTTGACTCTGAGTCTGAAGTTCCAAACCCTCCTCATAACTAACGAGACCCAGCCACTCTGAATTTAGGGTTATTTGACTGATTTGAGTGTTAAAATTTTTATCGAGCATTTGTGAATTTATACTTTTGCCCGCAGGTGTTTGCCATATCCCATGCTGTAACAAGTTTTTGATTTTTCAATTTCAATTTTAAACCTTCAGAAATCCCGTTCCATAGAGCTTCTTTGCGCTGATCTTTTGTACCATGATCACCAACAATATGTGGGTCGGCAAGAGTCAATACTGTTTCGGAAGCTCCAAGCATTTCTGTAATACTGTATTTTTCAAAATAAGTTAAAAGCATTCCGGCAAGACAATCCGCATGACTCTCTTGAATTTTTGTTGAAAGCATAGGCAAAATATAATTGAATTTTAAGTCGTATTGATTTTGAATAAAGTGCGCAAATTCATGTGCCATAACAAATTGAATAGAAGTTTTCCCTTGAACCCTTGGAATATCTTCAAGCTGGGCCGCCATTGAAATGCCCATCATCACATACTGAGTTTTCCAAGCAAAGGCATTCGGCGCTTTTCGATCATCATAAAGACCTACGCAAAGATTAATATCTCTAAATTTAAAAATAAGATCTCCAGATTGTTCAAAGAAATTTGACCATGGAGTTAAGGTTTCAATCAAAGTTTTAGTAGAGTCTTCTCCACTTAAATGAAAGGTCGAATAAGGTGTTTCAAGTTTATATTGAACCGGCCCCAAAACAGTTAAATCAGCAATTTTTGGACAGGATTGTAGATTATAGGCAGGATAAATACTCACTCGGGCTTGAGAAATGATAGGAATAAAAATAGTTAAAAAAATAAATAACAAAGGTTTTAAAATACTCAATTTCATAGAAATCCTTTCATTATAATATCGGGCACTCATACCCCAGGCCGTTCTAACCCACAATAGTAAAGAAACTTTTGAGTAATTTTTATTAGAATAGGGCCTCTTCGAAAAAATAATTCTTAAGTTTAGAGCTCCTTGTGCTATAGCAGACCCTTTAAAAAAATAACCATATAGGACGTTTCATGAGATGCTTTTTATTACTGACTTTGCTTTTCTTAAGCCCAACCTATGCACAGAGCCAAAAACAGATAAAAAATCAAATTATGGAGCTCTCTCGCTTAGAAACTGAGGCCAATGAGAGCCTCTCCAAGGGGCCAAACTACTTAAAGTCCTCTAAAGGGATTTATCTAGAAACCCTTATGATCCCTTTGAATTTTATTGATTTAAAAAGTATCAATGAACAGGGTCAAAAGATTAAAAATTCACTCATAGTTTCTGGTGAAAGAAGTATTGAATATTTTTTATGGCCTTTAAACCCTGAAGATCAAAAGTATCGTCATGAGCTGGAGTGGGAGCTCAAAACCCATCAAATACCCTATAAAAAAGGACCTTGGATACCGGTCCACCGCACGGCCTCTCGTAGTTTTTTAATCCACGGTCGTACGGACCTACCCTTTTCCTATAAAGGATCTACCGATAAAGTTCCGGGTCCCTTTCAAAGAAGCAAACAGCTTTTCACTTCAGAGGCCCTTGCTACTGGACAAATATCAGCTTATTTTTTAAAAAAGCAAAAAGAACTTCAACACAAAAAAATTCCATTGCACCATCTCAATTTTCTACCTGACACTCTGGTTGTGAACACAAATTTTTCAGAACAAAGTCTGCTCTTTAGACCCCTGGCTCCTCTATTTCAATGGCAACAAACAAGGCCCTCTACTCAAAAACTAAAATACATTCCAGCATTTACCTTTCTTCATAATCAAGAAGGTTTAAAATTGGCTCAAAAAGCACATCTTGATATTTTTCAATTGCTAGAGGTCGTTGTTCAATCCATAGCTCAATCCAATGTTGAATTGCTATTGTACTTTGGAAGTATTGTGACTTCAAATCATCTTCAACAGTATCTTATCGAAATGGATGAGGTTAAAAATCTACCGACAGGACAAGTCTTCTTGAGGGATCTTTCCGATTTAGAAATTCATCATGACTTTTTGGAGCAAGACTCAAACTACGGACCCGAAATGCTGAACGAGAGGGAATTTTCTTTGAATAATCTAAATTACCGACCGTACCATACACCTTCTTTTAACCCCTTACTTCAGGATTTTGAACCCCAATGGGTATCCTCAAACACCTTGGCTCGTTTTCTCGCCTCAGTTTATTTTAAAGCCTATAATGAATATTTTGAAAAACTCACACAGATAAATCTTGTCACAAAATTCTATAAAGAAGAGTCTCTTAGAGAAACGAATGGCTACTGGACCCAGAAGCCCAAGGCCGTTCCCACGCAAGACCTTTTTCGCTGGAAAATATATCACAACACCCATTGCCAAAGTTTGTTATCAATATAATTCGACCCGATCAGATTCTTTAAATCCGGAACCCGAGTGAATCACGGCAATAGAGCCATCTTGACCAAAATAACTAATGACCTCTAAAGTCCCTTTTAAACGACCGGGAACTTGCCCGAGATGCAAGCCCGTTTCAGGATCATAAATATCTTCAGAAGTATCGGACACTTTTAAAAGATCCCCAATTTTGACTCCAGAAATCTGCCCCACATTAACAAAGACCCTTTCACCCTGAACTGCCGCGACACGTCCTTGCCAAGATACAACCGACGCCGCTCGTTGAACCTGGGGAATAAATTCTAAAAAAGCATCTTTCACAAGAACTGCAATAAAATCCCAATTGTAATTGTTTTTTTGATCCTCAGAAACTCTTTCTAATACTTTAAAATCTTTATCTTCAAGCACGAGGTTTTTTTGAGTATTAAAGACCTCTTTACCTGTACGGGTTTGCACCATTCGAATTTGCACCTGCACTTCATACTCACGTACAATATTTCGAACGATGCCGACCTGATCCCCTTTGGTTTTTACTTTTACATCTACAATTTTACTCTCTAAAAGAGTCGATACTCCCAGCTTATCGACCTCTTTGGATAAATCAGCTAATAGAAACTCATTATCTTTAAGGTATTTATCTAGGGGCACTTTAAGATCTTCAGAATCAAGAGCTATAATATCCCTGGTACGATTTAAGTTGTAAAGAAAGGCCTGCCTTGATTTTATCTGAATTTCTAAAGGCATTTCAGGCTTAAGATTTAAAAATGGTAAAACCATAATACGCTTTTTTAAGCCCACCGCCTCGGGTTCTTTTAATAGATTTTTATCAACGACTTCTTTTGTGATTCCCCGCTGTCCACGCTCCATAACTGTACAGGAGGAAAGCGTCATCAAAAAAACGATCAACAACGGATAATATTTTCGTGAATGTAATTTGTAATTCATACTTCTATAAGTTTAACAGAGCAACGGATGAGGTCAAATTTCGAAATTACAAACTGGACTGGACTTCAAATTAAACCTAACAGACCTCTTTCATAACTGGCTACGACTACAAGGCTAAAGCTCTGTAGAGTTCAATTTTAAAAGTTCTTTATTGATATTGCCCGCCTCAGCTCCCACTTTTTCAAATTGGAAAAGGGCACTTCGACTTTCATCAAAAATTTTTGAAATTGAACTTTTAAAAACAAGATTCAGATGTGCCATTGTATCTACATGATTTGAAAGAGATTGTGTCGCGTCTGAAATTCTTGAAATCTCAATTTTACCAGATATCTTTATTACATCCATTCCAGTTATAATCGATGTAAGATCTTGAATAGATTTACTAACCTGCGAAAAAGTATTTCTAAATTGAGTCAATTGAGATTCAATCTTATTGATATTTTCAGAAACTAGGATTTTTAATAAATCAGATTTTTTTTTAAAATCAGATTTTTCATTTTCAGAAATTATCGGATCCTCTGACCAACCCTGAATTAATATTTCTTTAATAAAAAAGTAAAGCATTTCAATTTGAAGTTGCGAAACAGCTGCATAAAATTTCATATCACTATGATCTTTTCTGACCAACGCAATCGAAGCCGAGAGTTTTTCAATTTCTTCTTTAATTTCGGCGGCCATTTTTCCGAAACCTTCAGAAACGACAGAGAGGACCGCGCCCTTTTGCCCTAATTGGTCGGCAGATATCACTAAGTTCGTTGTAAAAAGATTCACCTCATGCCCTGTCATTTTTATTTCTTTAGCCACTTCATCAAAATAATCTATCGATTTTTCAAAACCCAATACGGATTGAAATAACGCTGAGGAGTTTTTAAAGCAGCTTTGGGAAATATTATAAAGTTGAGCAATCGATGATTTTGTAGTTTGTGAGATTTTAGGAATAGTTTCTTGGGATAAGCCCTGAGCTTCAGATGAAAGCAGGCGACGACGTTGTTGAAGTTCTTCAACAAGAAACACTTTCATCAAATCTTCGTAATTATCAAATCCAAGAGTTTTTATAGTATTCTCTAAAAGAGCCGTCGATAGACTTATGCCCTCATTACGATCCGTTTTACTTTTTTCAACTGAAAGCATTTGTTTATAAAGATTTTCAATTTTTTCAAAATAAATTGAACTCGGCTTAATTCGAATCGAAACATATCCGCTATGAACAGGAAAGGCCATGGCAAAAACCCAATAGTGCTTTCCTTTTTTTGTCTTATTTTTAACATAAGCACATAAGGGTCGTTGATCAGAGATGACGTCCCATAATAATTTAAAAACAGCCCTAGGGGTATCGGGGTGCCTAATTATATTATGTGGTTTTTTATATAACTCCTCTGGACTGAACTCACTCACTCGTACAAAAACTTTATTAAAAGATTCAATAATCCCACGTTTATCAGTAAGTGAAAAAAAGAGTTCAAAGAGGTCAAATTTTGATTCATTATTCTGTTGAGATAAGCTCATAGTTCAACATTGTGCCGTAAATAAACCAGAAAGAAACATGAATCTTCACTTTAGGACTACTCACAGACCAAGGTCCGTTTAATTATTGATCACAAGAAGCTTTTTCAATTACTCTAGTCTGAAAATAATTTTATTTTCAGACACCGCATCCACCTTAGACCTTCGATCCTTTAAATACGGAGGAGTCAATTTTTCACTGAGTTTTTGAGCTGCAATAGGGCTTGTCACTTCGAAAACAATCTCTTGATTGGAAATGAGTCGCTCTTTCACACTGCGAATCAAAGCCACTTGGTCTTTAATTTGATTCTTTAAAACCTCATGATCTTTAATTCTCCAGCTTCCATTAAAAACCAAAACCGTCTGTTCATAACCCAACGTGCCCTGTTCCAGACTCGATTGAATTTGAGAAACCAAGTCTTGTGTCAAAGTCTCTAAAACATTTTTTAATTTATTTTCTACCAAAATTTGATAGTCACCCCGACCTGTTAAATAACGACGACTCACTTCTGCAATAACTTTGGCCGTGGTGGTCTCTAGAGCCGTCATTTTAATTTCTATACGATGTTCATTTTTATTTTCATCTTTTAAAATGTAAACATATCCATCCACTACAATTCCCGATTTTAGCAATTTTCCCCATCTAACCAACTCTTCGGGTTCAAATCGAGGCTTAATCATTTGAGGTGGTAAAGATTTAAAAAACGAGTTTGTGGCGAACGGAAAAAGAAAAAATCCAGATTTCATAAGGCCCGAACGAAGAGATTTTTCAAATTGGTTTGAAACTTTTTTTAAAAATACAGGGGGCACGCCCCCTTCCCACCAATTCGAGGAATCCCCACTCACTCGGTCCTCGAAGCGAAGAAAAGCAATTATAGATTTTTGAATTTCTTCATTCTGAATCAAACCCGATTGTTTAAGCAATTGCCTTAATTGATTGATAGATAGGCGCACTTCAACTGACATACTATAAGAGGAAGTGGGAGAAGAAGCCGTGGAAGTTGCGATGTCCTTTTTTACGAGGGTCGTTGTTTTTAAATATGGAATGTACTTTGCAGAATATTTTAACAAGTTTTGTTCAATTTTTTGTTTTGAAAGATTTAAATTCTGCAAAGAAAAGACGTCCTCAATAACCTCTTCGGTCGCTTGTAAATAGGCTTTATTTATGATTTCCTTTTTTGCCAATTGTGGATCTTCAAGCTCACTTTGTAAGTCATATTTTTTTAAAACAAGGGACTCTTCTTGAGCAAAGAGAGGCCCTGTCATTAATTGAAAAACT
>DAIRER010000101.1:0-6766 GCA_036795495.1 Pseudobdellovibrionaceae bacterium
GCACAAGGAGGAGGGGCTCTCGTTCAAGACCGTCGAGACCTTCAACCTCGACGAAATAATTAAATTCATATTTTGTTTTTTTTATTTTTTTTAGTAGCCAATGCGATTGAGTCAGTCTTGGATCAAGAAACAGCCTTTCGGTCTTTTTGCTGGGTAAAAACAATGTGAATTCATCATTCAGAAGGTGTCTCAAAACCAAATCAGGATGTTTCGTCGGATTCATGACCAGACCAAAATCAATTTTGAAATCAATTACCTTTGCTGTGATTTCACGAGAGATTTCACTATGAATATTTATTTGTACCGATGGGTATTTCTCATAAATGTTTGGTAATATTTTAGGAAGAGTATAGAGAGCCACAGAAGGATGTAGCCCTAGTGTAAAAACCCCTTGTGGTATTGATTCTTCAAGGGAAAGTTTGTCAAATATGGAGCCTAGCTGATTTAATGCTAAATGGGCTTGTGTGCGTAACAATTCTCCGGACCTTGTCAGCCTCAATCCTGATTTCAGCCGAATAAAAAGTTGAGAATTAGATCTGGATTCAAGACGTTTCATTGCTAAACTAAGGGTCGGTTGCGTAACTCCTAGTTTTTCGCTGGCTCTTGATAAATTTAAAGTTCTACAAACTGCTAAAAAATATTCTAAATCCGTTGAGTTAATATTCATAAACAAAGCTAATATCATAAACGTACGTAATTAGATATTAAAATTTATTATGATAAATCTAAGTAGTAATTATTTTATTTTATAGATTAAACATTTTATTTCTAAGTCACACAAAAGGAGATACATATGAATAACAAAATGAAGACAATAACCCTTATGCTCTTGATGAGTTTACAAACCTATGGAGTCGAGAAGCTGATTTTAACTCCACCTCAAACGGAAGGACCTTTTTATCCCGGTAGGGATTTAATGAGAACGAGAAACTCCGTTTTAAATCATAAAGGACTTGCTTACGGCGAGTTAATCAAAATTTCTGGTGAGGTCGTAGATGAAAACAATCGTCCCATCTCAGAAGCTGAGGTTCATTTATGGCAAACGGATGGATTTATGGGACGTTATATAAATGACCAAACAGATTTACCACTGGATGAAAACTTCAACTATTTTGGTTCACAAAAAGTTAATTTTATAGGTGAATTTAGTTTCATTTCAGTTAGGCCTATTGAGTATAAAGCGGATGAAAACTGGACGCGGCCACAGCATCTTCACTTTAAAATTTTGTGGAGAAATAAAGAGATACTGACAACGCAGACATATTTTGAAGGAGATCCATGGATTGAAAAAGATTTAATTTTAAATCGGCTCACTCCAGAGCAGCGTGCCAGTGTCATTGTCAAATATGTTCCTGGTGATATCGTAATTTGCCGACCCTTTTTTGATCAAGATTGTGATAGAGGTAAAAATCATCGTGTAATTAGAAAGCCTGGCGAAATAGGCCATCTAAAGTTTGTGATCAATTCTGACTTATTAATAAGGTAAGTTCAGCTCCGTAGAAGTCTAGGTAACCCAAGTCTAAGTCTTGACTTGGGCTCTACATTTAGGTCAACTTGAAATAGTAAAAATGAATCAAATTAAATTCCAAGGGGTTGGACATGGCAAAAGTTGTCATTATGGGTGCGGGAATTTCAGGACATACGGCGGCTCTTTATCTAAAACGTGGGTTACCTAAAGAGCATGAAGTGATAGTGGTCAGTCCGAATTCTAAGTGGAACTGGATACCTTCAAATATTTGGGTGGGTGTAGGCGTTTTAAATAAAGAAGATGTGACCTTTCCCCTGCAACCCGTTTATGACAAGGTGGGGATTCAATTTCACCAAGCAAAAGCGGTTTCAATTCACCCCGAAGGCAGCGTTCAACAACTCAAACCTTATATAAAAATTGAATCCACAAAAGATCAAGATAAGGGACAAACTGCTGAGATTACCTATGATTTTTTGATCAATGCCACGGGTCCAAAGCTGAATTTTACAGCAACTCCGGGGCTGGGTCCTGAGTCCAATAGTTTATCGGTCTGTACCTTCTCTCATGCCGAAGAAACAGCCAAGGAATTAGCCCATTGTATTGAACGCATGCGAAAAGGGGAACAACTCACATTTGTGATAGGTACGGGGCATGGCATGTGCACCTGTGAAGGCGCGGCTTTTGAATATGTTTTTAATTTAGAATTTGAATTACAAAGAGCCGGTGTTCGAAATAAGGCGCGGCTCGTGTTTTTAACGAATGAAGCAGAGTTGGGTGATTTTGGAGTTGGTGGAATGATCTTTGAGACAGGGGGCTTTACGGTACCAAGTAAAGTTTTTGCTGAGTCCATGTTTACTGAAAGAAATATTGAAGTTATCAAAGGCGCTCATGTTGAAAAAGTAGATAAAAACTCAGTCAGTTATGAGCTTTTGAGTGGCGAAAAAGGGACTGTTTCTTTTGATTTTGCCATGCTGTTGCCTCCCTTTTCTGGAGTGGGTTTAAAATCTTTTGCCAAAGACGGTTCTGAAATTACTGAAAAACTTTTTGCACCGAACGGATTTTTAAAAGTGGATGCTCATTATGAGGCGAAAACTTATGAAGAATGGGCCCCCACAGATTGGCCTAGCACTTATCAGAATCAAACCTTTAAAAATATTTTTGGAATTGGGATTGCCTTTGCTCCGCCTCATCCGATCTCTAAACCAAGAAAATCTAAAAATGGAACAAATATTACACCGGCGCCACCCCGCACGGGGATGCCTTCGGCCATTATGGGTCGAGTGGTGGCTCATAGTATTATTGAGATGATTCAGACTGGAAAAACAGATGCGCCCTATGGAGCCTCTTTAGCTGAAATTGGTGCGGCCTGCGTGGCTTCAGCAGGTGCTAATTGGTTTAAGGGAAGTGCTGCCTCTATGACAATGTATCCGATTGTTCCTGATTATCGACGTTATCCCCGCGGTGGACGAAGTATGGTATATACTTTTGGCGAGGTCGGTGCGGCTGGACATTGGATTAAACAAATTCTGCATTATATGTTTTTATATAAAGCCCAAGCTAAACCTTTTTGGTGGTTAATACCCGAGTGAGGAAATCATGGAAGAATTAAAACCTGGTAATTTATTAGATGAGCGCAGTGAGTATCAGAATTTTAGTATGAAGCCGACACCTATGACGTTGTTTTTAAGAACATTTCCATTGTGGCAATTTATACGTTTTATCTGGATCAATATCTTGATGATTATTATGATTCAGAAGTCTCACGAAAAAAAAATGAAAAAGAACTAATCTTTTCATCTGACTTAACGTTATGATAGGTTATGGTTTTTTTTCGACGATCTTTTTTTATTTTAATTATAACTTTAGCCTCTTTGTTTTTTTTGAATTTTTCCTATGCCCTGACAGGAGAGCGAAATATTCAATTCGAATGGGAGCCCATTGAGGGTTCCATAGAGTATGATATCGAGTTAAGACCGAGAGCGGAATCTAAAGAAAAAAAATCAACAAATTCAACTCAAGAATACAATTTAAAGTCCGCTACCACTTCTTGGGAGGGATATTTAGCGCCAGGGTATTATTGGCTACGTATTCGATCTAAAGATGAGCGCCGCGTTCCAGGTCCATGGAGTGATCGCATTGAATTTAATGTTTTACTAGAAACACCAGAGATCTTATCACCCAAAAACGATTCTGTAGTTGAATCTGATGAGACCGAAGAAGCTGAGGTTCAATTTGAGTGGAAGGGGATTGCTAAAGCAGACGAGTATCAATTTCAATTGCAATCTGTCGATGGAAAAGTGCAAGTCGCAGAGAAATTAAAGGAAGCTGAGAAAAAAATAAAATTACCTGTCGCTAAACAATACAAGTGGAGTGTTCGTGCCAACAGTCTAGAGGGACTTCCCAGCGAAGAATCAACGTCGTCAACTTTTGTCGTTGAGGGGCCCATTTTAGAGAACCCCGTCATTGAAAAGCCGGAATCTGAATTTGTACGAATTCTTAAGTGGTCTCTGCCTGAATATACGGATCAATTTTCTGTACAAGTGGATCGTTATGACAGTGTTAAAAAAAAATGGATTTCTATTTTAAATCGTAAAGATCAAAAAGAAGCTCTTTTGGATTTTGAAAAAACTTGGTCCGGTGGCCGCTATCGCCTTACAGTTCAAGGGTTGGCTGAGAATAGAAAACCTTCAAAGATGAGCCGAATCACCTTTAAGGTTAAAGAAGGAGATCGCCCAGAAGAGTCCCAAATTTTATCTGAAAAAAGAGACTCTATTGAAAGAAAAGATGGTTGGTATTTTTTAGCAAGTTATCTAGTGACTCAAATGTATATGAGTTCTGGAAGTCGTTTAGGAAATGATACCTCTATCATCACTCAAGAACCCTTGGGCGGTACGGGTCGTTTGGGTTTTGGATGGCAATCAAAAAAAACACCTTGGGGCTTTTTTGGATGGACGGATTTAAGTGGATTTTTCTTTAATAACCGAACCATTACCTTTGGTTCATTTGAAGTTAATTCCAGTTATCGAATTAAATCAGGAACATTGGGAGAGTTTCGTCTGCAATCAGGTTTATATATGCAGGATCTTCCACAAGTGCGTATTACATCTATTACTAACACTGATGTAAATTCAGACTTCTCCAGCGTTTCAGTGGGGGGACTGCATTTGGGTGGAGAGTATTGGCATTCATTGAGTGCCAAGTTAGGATTGCAATTGAATATGCATTTATATTATGGGTTTTTGAATATGGGTATTAGTCAATTAAACTCAATGACGGCCAGCTTAAATCCACAGTTTGGATTGATGGGAAGTTACAAGCTAAGTCCAAACTGGATTGGGTTAATGGGTTATACCTACAGAAAAAATGAAATATTTTTTACAGGAACAGATGGCAGTGAAAATGAAACCCGTCTCACTGGCCATTATCTCTCATTTTATTCAGAGTATTATTTTTAATATCCTTTTAAATAATCTCTAACTGATACAGTTCGTGATTATTTTTATTTATTTTCGCTTCATTTTGAGAAAATGGATTAAGTTTTTCCTGGACCTTACGATAGGTATTGGGCAGGAGGAATTTTAAAATGAAAAAAGCAGTACGTCGTTCAATTCTACTTTCCTATTTGTTTTTGATGTCTATCGGTTGCTCCAAGGAAAGTTTACAAATTGTAAGTTCTCGCTCTTCATCCAGTACAACATCCCCGGAAAAGGGAAATCCAACACTTTCTCCACCCACCGACTTTTTTTTATTTAGTGTGAAAGATTTTTTTAGTACATCCAATCCTAACTCAGCATATGCATATATTATCGCCACAGAAAAAAATTCTAAAAATGAACTTTTTGTAATTGGATCTTCAGACGGTGGGGGCTCTTATGGATGGGAGTTACGTAAAAGTAAGGACTTAGGTCAAAGTTGGACCGTAATTTTAAATAAAGACATGAGTTCCAATTCAAAATTTATGATCGATGATCAGGATCATATTTTTCTGTGGGATAGATATTCAATGGCTAAGATTTTAAAAAGTGAAAACACTGGATCCAGTTGGTATGAGATTCCTTTAGATCTTTCGAATTTGAGTTCATGCTCTTCATTCAGTAATATTGGGTTTTTATCTTCAAATATTAGCAGTGTTAGAAATTATATACTAACTGGAAGTTGTTATTCTAGTTTAACCTATCAAAACACATGGTTTCTTATGCGTTCTGTAGATGGGGGAGTGACCTGGTTTCGCGATGACCCTCTTGTGTTGAGTAATCCATTGCTGGGTTATGACTTATCCCCAGCAATATATATAAATGGTTATATATATTTATTTGGAGCAGAAAGTTCCGGTCCATATCAAAAATGGACGGTGGCTCGAAAAAATTTAATCAGCAATAGTCCTTGGGAGGTTTTTTCAAAGGATATTGGCGTTTCTTCAACAGTCAAAGATCTTGTAATCAATATAAATAATGATTTGTATGTAGGTATACAATATTGGTCCCCATCAAGTCACATTAAGGTTTACAAGTTTTCTAATGGTGGTGACTTTCTTAATGATACGAATTGGATTATCCAGAGCGAGTTAAGTACTGACGTTGATAACTATTTTGGTTTTTCAAGTTACTATTCTCTTAATAAGTTACTTGCTGTAGGAACTGATATTTACTTAACAGGAAATGCTTCAACTCCTAGTGGATTAAATCGCTGGTTTGTTGTACGGAATGATGGATCTGTAGGCACAAATGTAAATTCTTTTGGTGAGGGCAACAATAATTTTCTACATTCTGCATTGCTGTTAAATTCAAAACTCTACATGTTTGGTCAAACTAACGATGCAATCAATAATAATCATTGGATGACTCGGTCCCTGGATATTTCAAATTCTGCTGTTGATTTAAGTACAAATGCGGGAATCTCTGAAATTTATGAAGACTATTTGAAATTTACACTATCAAACGCGAACCGTTTGGCTCAAATCAATGCCTTAACTCCCTCGGGAAGTTCCAAACTTTATGCTTCGGGTTTTGTACTTGATGGTAGTAGTAAAAAACAATGGTTTGTCCGTACAAGCAGTAACCTGGGAGAAAGTTGGAAGAATGAATTGGTCAGCACAAATGCATATGACTCTGAAATTTTATCTTCGGTTGTTTTAAGCAATGGAGATTTTTATGTGGCTGGTTATGAGCTAACAGCCAGTGCGATTAAAAAAGCAGTGATTAAAAAAAGACAAGGTTCTGATAGTGCACCCACTTACACGGATGTGAATTTTGCGGCAAATCCCACGGTAAATTCGTTTATTTCCTCTATGACTAATTA
>DAIRER010000102.1:0-6720 GCA_036795495.1 Pseudobdellovibrionaceae bacterium
GAACTAGCTAGTTCGAAATAGCTAGATCGACAAATGACTTAGAATCTTTTTTTGAATTTCGATCATTTCCTGGGCCTCGTGCCTTTTTGCCCTAGAAAAATTTAAATCGGGTATGGACCAGGCCGGAATCAAATGCAAATGAAAGTGAGGGACTTCAAAACCCGTAACAATGGTTCCGATGCGTGGACACTGGGTTGCTTTCATAATCGCTTGACCAATTTTTTGTGCATTCAAATGGACTCTTGTAAATGCCGGTTCTGGAACATCTAACCAGTGATTCACTTCTTGCTTGGGAATCACTAAGGTATGACCTAAATTCACTTGATCCAAAGCTAAAAAAGAAAATGTAATATCATCTTCGTGAATTTTATAACTGGGAATTTCACCCTTAATGATTTTTATAAATAAAGACGCCACGGAGACCCTACCTTTTTTCAGCAGGCGTCCAATTTAAGCCTTCGGGTCCTACCCATTTACCGCGGGGACGATAAATACGATTGTTAGTCCATTGCTCCATAATATGAGCCAACCAACCACACACGCGAGAGGTTGCAAAAATAGGAGTGTAAAGATCTATAGGAATTCCCATACTGTAATAAACTGTGGCTGAATAAAAATCGACATTCGGCAATAAACCTTTTTCACTTTGCATTGTATCGTCCATGTGAATGGACATTTCATACCAATGAGGTTCATTCATCTTTTTTGTTAAGACTTGTGACATCTCTCTTAAAATGCGCGCTCTTGGATCTCCATTTTTATAAACACGATGTCCAAATCCCATCACTTTTTCTTTGTTCGCAAGGGCTCCTTTTACAAATTCACGAGCCGCATCCATTGTACCAATTTTTTTAAGCATCAACATCACTTGTTCGTTGGCTCCTCCATGCAATGGCCCCTTCAGAGCACTGATGGCTGAAACAATGGACGAATACAAATCACTTAAAGAAGAAGATGTCACTCTTGCTGCAAAAGCAGAACAATTTAATTCATGATCGGCATGCAAAATCAAACACGTATCAAAGCCTTTAACAATTTGTGGATCCGGCTCAGTGCCCTTAAGCATATAAAGAAAATTCCAAGCAATGGATTTGTTAGGCACAGGTTGTAAGGGTTCTTTGCCTTTACGAATTTGCTCAAAAGCAGTCACTAAAGAGCCCATTTTGGCCGTTAGCTTAATGGCTTTGCTAAAGTTTGTACTGGGTGAAATTTCATTGGCCGAGGAATCATAATGCGCCATTAAAGAAACAGCAGATCTTAACCAAGCCATAGGATGCACGCCTTGAGTTGGAATCGCTTTTAATAGTTTTACAAAGTCAGAATCTAATTTCATTTCTGATCTTAATTGAGTTTCAAACTCCTTAAGTTCTTCAGCTTTTGGCAATCGATTTTTCCATAACAAAAAAACAACTTCTTCGAATGTTGAATTCTCGGCAAGATCCTCTATTGTATAGCCTCTGTAATTTAAAGTATTTCCAACGATAAAGGACACACCTGTAGAGCAAGCCACAACTCCCTCTAATCCTTTATCCACTGCTCCTTCATAAATTCCTACTGCTTCTGCCATACCATTTCCTTATTCGTGTGATCTCGTTTAATTTATTTATTTCGTTTTGAATGGGTCGAACTATTTACATCACCCTTCAGTTCTTTGCCAACCTTAAAAAAAGGAATCTTTTTTTCTTCGACATTGATCAGCTCGCCCGTTCGAGGATTTCTGCCTTTATAGGGCTCATAGGATCTATTTACGAAAGAACCAAATCCCCGAATTTCAATACGATCATCTCGCAGTAAGGCTTCGACCATGGTGTCAAATACTGTATTTACAACAGCCTCAGCCTTGACGCGCGTAATATTTGATTTTTCAGAGATGAGATTGATTAAATCTGCTTTCGTCATCGTTTACCTCGTGTTAAATTAGACTAACCTATTGAATTCTAAACGGTAATAAGTCTCTCAATCCAGAAAAATCACGAATGGCCCAATGCGTTTAGCTTTAGGAGACTTCCAGAACCCTTTTATAGGCCAGTTCTACCTGATGAATCATCTTTGATTTATCGAAAAGATCCTTAATTTTCTTGGCGGCCTTTTCGCCAACCTCTTGAACAGGAAGTTTTCCCGTGAAAACAGCTAACAACAAAGAAGATAAACTTTCCACATCGGCGGGGCGAATTAAAAAACCCTCAATTCCATCTTCTATCAATTGAGCCGCTGAACTCATTTCTGATCCAATAACAATTTTCTTTTGAATCATCGCTTCAATTAACAAGGAATCATAGCCTGATATCCGAGAACTTAAGTTGACGAAGACTTCACTCATTTCCATGTAAGAGCGCTGATCCTCTTCAGAAACAGATCCGACCATTCTAACAAAATTTCCTAAAACCAAACTTAAAACTTCAAATTCGACTTCTTTCCATTTGGGTCCTTGTCCAAGAATCACAAGATAACAATTTGGTTTTTGTAAAACGACTTTTTCAAAGGCTCGCAATAAGGGTTTAATTTCCTCTGGATAGGTCATATCTGAAAAGGCCAGCAAAATATGAGCATTTTGTGGAAAGTTAAATTTTGTTTTTAAATTTTCTGGAGTTTCTGAAGAAATAAAATCAAGAGCCTCTGGAGCTCCATAGGGAGCTGAATAAATATGAAAATCTGGATAAAGATAATAGCGCTCTAGAGCCACGCGCTGTTGTGGCGTCGTAACAAAAACACCATCTGCCGTTTTTAAAATAAACCGATCCGAACCCAGATAGGTGGTTAAAAACTTGTAGGTTAAAGCCGTAAACGTCGTCAAAAAACTTGAAAGAGTATCTTCTTGCATAGATAAAATGGCAAAACACTGCGCCAATTGAGTGGCCTCTACATCATAGGTCATTTTAAATTTTAATTTCTTTTTTAAGCGACCAATTCTGTACCCCGTAGAATCTAAACTATGAACAATATCAAAGGGTGCAGAGTTATGAAGTTCTTTAAATTTTAAAAAGGCGGCCTTTTCAAAACTAAAACGAGAGGTGCTACGCTTTCCTTCTTGTAGATAATAAACATGAACGCCTTCACGGGTGGTTTCCGCTTTTTTAAGATGGCTGCGAGCCGATAAAACCGTAACTTGATGACCAGCGCTGACAAGTCCTCGAGCTAAAGGCCATAAAAAACCAGAATCACTGGCTCGACTTTGAATAGAAAAATGATAGGCAACAAAACAAATATTCACACATATCCAATTAAAAATTTAATGTGTAGGCCAGCACTCCCATAACACCGGATAAAGTGGTTTGTAAATCCGTTTGAGCACGTTCAACTTCTTGCCCAGTTCCACATTGTGACAATCCTGGAATAGCGGACGCACAGCCAGCACTGGCGCTATTTCGAGCAATCGGTAAATATCGGACATTTCCTTCAATGGTTAAGCAATGAGCTTCTGTAAAACAAAAATCAACACCCAACCCTCCAATAGCTCCAAAAGCACTTCCACTAAATTTCAAAGTAGAACCCGCGGCTTGAATGTCCCCATCCAAGCTTCCATAACCAAGTCCCATTTGCATAAAAAATTTAATGAAATCATTTTCTAATGGAGTGATCCTCATCATTGGAAATAAAGTTAATCCAGTAAATTTATAATCAAAAGATTGATTGTTCCCACTCCCAGAAGTGTTTTGAGTAAAATAGCCAGGTCGAAGTACTAAACTATACATGGAACGCTCGAAACGAATGATCCAATTCGCAAAAAGTTCAAGCCCACTTCC
This sequence comes from Pseudobdellovibrionaceae bacterium, assembly GCA_036795495.1. GTDB lineage: Bacteria > Bdellovibrionota > Bdellovibrionia > Bdellovibrionales > Bdellovibrionaceae > DAIRER01. Next base: position 3,744 of record DAIRER010000102.1, read on the forward strand.
TAAATTTTTAGTTGATATCCCACCAGAGGTTTGTGAATTGGCGTCATCAATGGCTTTATTAATATCATCTTGGCTTGCGCTCACCGTCGATATTCCAATTCCCAAAGAATGATCTCCAGAAAAAAAACCACTGCCTCCACCTCCGCGGCGTGCTGCAAAGGATGTTGAAACACTTAATACAAATAAAGTTATAATTATTGATTTTTGAAGCATATTTTCCCCCATAAACGGTATTTTCCACTTTTCTAATAAAGAAAGCTAAGTTTTTATAAAAACGTCGACCAAGGACCTGTTGTAATTTTTACATAGTTGATTTGAATGCTTGAGTTTCTGGCTCAATCTTTGTTAGCACCATATTTGAAATTCTTATAGGGGGGAAAATCAAATGTCATTCAATCGTTTTTATATACTAGCTTTACTTGTATCAAATTTAAGTGCTGTAAATCTCTTTGCCTCATCAAAAACAGAAGTTTCCGTAAATCCACTTTCCACAGGCAAAATACTTTTTACCAATAAACCCGCTCGTAGCTTTGTTATAGAGGGCCTACTTCCACCAAAAGAATTGGGTTTTGGACCACAAAGCCTTCAACGGCTTTACACACCCAAAATGGTTGGTGGAGATTTATTGATTGATGATTTTGAAACCTCTCCTCCCGCCGACAACCCGACCTACGAGGACAAAAGCGCTCATCGTGGATGGCAAGCGCCCCGTTCACGGATTGGCTCTTCGTTTTCGAATCAAGGGAACTCCAGCTTTGATTTAGCCCTGAATGTTCCAGAAGAATTTCAATGTTCTCTGTTTGATAACCCAGAATACTCTTCTATGCTTTATGCCATTCAATCTCTAAATCAAGCGGTACAATCCCCCTCTTGCAGCAAAGAGGCCATTGATAAAGAGGCTATTTTAGCCAACACAAAAAAAATTCAAGACATGATTTCTTCACTGAAAGATCAAGTTAAAAACGCAAAAGAAAATCCCGGAGTTTTAACTCCTGATTCTGCTGTCGAAAATGGCCAACGCATTGATAGTGCTATTCTCGCCGCAGTGGATTTAGCTAAGACTTTTAGTCAACAGTCCCTCTTTCAAGAAACCTGTAAACCGGCTTCAGGTAGTGAAATCACTTTGGCACTCAATGATCTTATAAATGGACTTACACCCTACGCACTTATGGCAGTCACTTCGACAGGTGTTGGTGCCGCAGCTGTGCCTTACCTTTTTGGAGGTTCCGCAATTGTCAGTGCTATTTCTAGTTTAAATCAAAGCTTTACAGAAAAAAGTTTAAAGCTGGATGACCCAAACCTTCGAAAAGCCATTTTAGAAAACACTTGCCAGTATATTAAACTGACTCAACGCAATCAATTTCTGCTTTACGATAGAGGCTTTCAAGTTAAAAAGATTTCTGAGGAAATCAATCAAAGCGTAGCCTTTTTTAACTCTGCCACAAGCAGCTTGCCAGAAGACTTGCATAAAAAGTTTAAAAGCTATGAAAAGCGTGAATCTGAAATTGCCTTTCTTGAAAAAGAATCCTCACAATTACTAAGTACTTTTAGCACTATCAAATCCAATCTTCAAAATCTAGGCGATCCTGACTCTGTTTGCTCTTTGGCCCGACAATTTATAGATGGTGAAGCTCAATTGAACTCTTCAACACCATATGCCATCATAAATCTCCTTCAAAGAACAATGCAGTTGCGCTCTCTCAACATGAGGTCTCCCGCTTTTGCGATTCTAGATGTTCACCAACGCGCCAGCAATGAGTTGAAAACTCTATTTAGAAAAGGGACAAGATTTTCTCCACAGAACATCCAAAGTTGCTCTCAAATAACTCGCACATGGATTCATGCCATTGAAAATGGATTGGGAATTATTACAAAAATTACGGGTGAAGAAAAATTAAATCTCGGAAAAGAAACACAACAAGATCCTGACTATGCCACATACAGAAGCATGGAAAAAAAACTGGTTGAAAAAAAACAAATGGCCGACAAAGTGGTTCTCGCCATGGATAAACTTAAAGAATATTCATCCGTTTTTATAAGATCCGACATGAATGATGAATTGGCAAAACTTCGACGAGGACTTTTAACCGGAACCCAAGGTTCTTTTATGGGAAAAACTCTACCCCTGATCCCAGGCAGTAAATCTCCTGTTTTGCAATGGTTTGATTATAAATTTGAAAAATATCAACAAAAAATTGTTGAATTCAATAAAGGCTTAGTCACTCTTAGAAAACTGGCCGGCAATACCTCCAATGATAATAAATTAAAATACTATAAACTTGAAGATCGAAAAAAAGCCATTCTGAATCTTTGGCCCTTGAGTTTAAAAAATCTTAAGCCGGACTCCCAAGAACACAAAACAGTTTGTCGAGAGCTCAGAACTACATGGTTTAACTATGTCTCAGCGGTGGATCACTTGGCTTCATCAGAACTCTTTTGCGCCATGCTTGAACCCGTCATTTATGACCAAAACAGTGTGGATCAATCTATTATTCAAATTTGCCAAGGTCCTACTAAGAATTATTCAAATCAACGTTTTCCATCTAAAATTCTTTGGCATAAAAACAATCTTGTGAAAAATAAAACGAAAGATTGGGCTTTATTTGTATGGAAATATATTAATGATTTAAAATGCCCGGCTTCAGCAATCAATTGAAGAGGTTGGAAGTGACACCTCTAAAGAGGGTAAGTAGACTATCTAGAACTGAATAGATTTAGTAATTAAAAAGATTTGAACTGACACGCATCAAGATAGAATCTCTATCTTGATCTGTTTTTTGATGATAGACAAATTGTCCATTCATTAAAATTGCGACACCGGCAATAATTTCTATGCCGGTGACAGGACCTGTGCACGGCAATCCTGAAAGTGTAGGAATTGCAACAGTGCCACCACATAATGGACGAAATCGAATGATGGCTTGTAGAGGACAACGCTCTGACATTTCAAATTCTCCCAAAACATCACAACGCCCCC
>DAIRER010000563.1:0-1338 GCA_036795495.1 Pseudobdellovibrionaceae bacterium
CACGCACCTGATTCAATTCATCCGGGGATGTTGAGAACGAAAATCCATTTTCAACTTTTTCAACTTCATTGGCTCCGACTTCTATGGCCTCTTCTTCTGGATCAAAACTGCCGTCCTTTGTTCCTTCAATGTAGCCAATCCGGCTGAACATCCAAGCAACAGCTCCGGACTCTCCAAGATTTCCTTCATGGCTTTTAAAAACATTTCTAACTTCCGAAGCGGTTCTGTTTTTATTGTCTGTTTGGCACTCCACAATAACACCAACCCCGTGGGGGCCATACCCCTCATAGGTGAGTTCTTCGATGGTCTTTCCATCATCTAAAGTTCCTGAACCTTTTTTGATAGCGCGGTCTATGGTTTCATTGGGGCAGGAATGATATTTGGCTTCATCAATCGCTAATCTAAGGCGAGAGTTTAATGCAGGGTCTGGACCGCCCGCGCGTGCGGCTACTTGGATTTCACGGGCTAATTTTGTAAAAATTTGACCCTTTTTTTGAGCATTTGCTACTTTTCCTGCTGTTTTCCAACCTTTTCCCATAAACGTTCCCTTTCGATGCCAGGATTTTAACGAATTTCAGCTTTGTTGACAACTCGTATATCTGTTTCATTAACCCCGAGTTCCAAAAGTGTTTTTTTTAAAAAATCTTTATTTCCCATAAGGTAAACCGCTGCATTTTTAGATTGAAGTTGTTTTTTAAAGTTTTCGACCTCTTCTTTTTTTAAATTCTTCAGCTTTTTGGGGTATTCTTCAATAACCCGATAGTCCAAATGGTTGGCGTAGTGTGCAGCCTGACTACCGATACGATCTATTGCGAGTTCACGACCCGCTTGAAAAGCATTGAGCGAAATCTCCACAGACGAGTCGAAGAGGACTTGTTCCGAAGGTGTTGTTAAGAACTTTGTAAGAACCTCATCAATTCCTTTTAAAAGGGGGAGTGTTTGCTTAAGGCCTCCAAAGGTATTGATGTACCAGTAAGGAAAGTTTAGGCCACTCATCCGTGAAGAGGCTCCATAGGTAAGTCCTCGTTCAACACGAAGAGTTTTATTGAGGGCGCTACCAAGTCCGCCCCCCAAGAGCTGCTGTAACAAAGAAGCCTGATACCATTGAGGAGATCCATACTCAAAAGATTGTGGAAAGAGAATAAAAATTTGATTGTCTGTTGCATCTTCTTTGTGAATCAAAGTGTATTTTCTGTTTTTAATATTTACGGGGGTAAGCTTTTTTCTAAGTGGTTTTACATAGGGTGCTTTCAGTTGATCTTTAAAAACAGATTCAATATTTTTTTTAATCAGCAAAGGATCTGTTGGGCCAACAAAAGAGACAAAAAGAGTCTTAAA
>DAIRER010000564.1:0-1337 GCA_036795495.1 Pseudobdellovibrionaceae bacterium
TGATTCTTAACCCTTTGCGTAATCTGAATTTACACAAGATTTCTTACACCACCAATAAATATAAAAGGACTAAATTTTAAGATTAACTTCACTTAAATAGTCTATATAAATATATTAAATATTTATATTAAATCTAGGTAACAACCAGACCTTAGTCGCAAGTTGTTTCGTTGATTAATTCCTGAATTTCCTGTCCATCAGTTTTTCTATTTTTTACACTATACTCGGGCTCAAAAGATTGCATGAACATGAATCCATCCTCTTTATTATCGTTGGAACTCCATTTAGCAGCGCCAGATACCAAACCAACAACCCATGGGGCACCGTCATCATCATGAGCTATTACTGGACCTCCTGAATATCCCTTTGAACCATTGCATGAGTATGTTGTTTGGCCACGTCTTGTTGAAAGTGCTTTACAGTCATTATCAGCGTATAACTTTGATAATCCTTTATTCATTGGATATCCGTACATTTTTATAGGTAAATCTTTATACTCTTCTTCAGGCATTAAATAGATTTTCAAAGGTTTAATAAGTTCACCTATATTTTTATTATTTTGCTTTTTAATTTTTATAAGTGCCCAATCACCTGAATCACCAGAACTTTGATAGTGTCCAAAGCCTACAACAGTCCCAGACGTCTCATAATCAAATTTATCGGTCATTGAATTTTTCTTTTTTCCGACTTCGAATATTAACTTGTGATTCTGATTCAAGCATTTTCCATCGGAAATATTAGCGCAGGCTGTATGTTTAGCAGTTAAAACTAAACACTCTTTTTCGGCGATAAATCCAGTTCCTGCAGCTCTAGTGTTAGGATCGAAAATTCGTCCAACAGCGTTCGCATGGCTATTTTCTTTTTTTCTTACATCAATTTGCATTGAATGAATGTTGTCAGGAGTTTTATCTGTTTCAATTTTAGAAAGCACTTCTGCAAGTTCTTTAAGGGTCATATGAGCTTGGTTAGCTGTACAAGTTTCACAAACTACAGAGGGGCCTTGAGCTTCAGTTGTTGAATTAAGAGCAGCAGCTGAAAATTGGCTCAAAGTGAGAATTGTGATTAGGGTAGTTAGTGTTTTCATCTTGATCTCCTTTTTCATCTCGGTAGGTAATTAGATATACATACAAAGGTCGGGCCAATCAATAAAAAGGCTCAATGTGAAACAAAAATTAACTAAAGTATTGAAATTATTGCAAATTCTGTTAAGAAAAAGTCAAACTTTTTGTCTAACCCCTATACGCCTCCGCCAATTGTCGGCTCTCGTCTCTAATTGAGTTAATAAATAACTCAGGGACATCGGCGGTGAATTTGGGGTATCTAATTGTAATGATTTT
>DAIRER010000103.1:0-6699 GCA_036795495.1 Pseudobdellovibrionaceae bacterium
AAAGCCGGTGATCGATATTGTTGGATCTGTGTCCTCACTAGAGGACCTGGATAAACAAAAAATCAATCTTGAGTTGATTGGTTATGAGTATAAAGGCGAATTTGGGATTAAAGGCCGTCGATACTGCGTACTGTACAATCCTGAAAAGACTATTGCATTTGTTCATCTTCATATTTTTCAACAAAACAATACAGAAATCGAAAAGCATCTTCTATTTCGAGATTACTTACTCTCAACACCAGAAGCAAAACAGGCCTATTCGCAATACAAACGGTTTCTAATTGAAAACCAAAAAATAAGTCGAGAAGACTACTCAGATGCAAAAAATGAGATCATCGCAAAAATTCAACTTGAAGCCAATTCTAAACAATACGCCAGATAGAATCTAGAAGACGAAAAATCTGCCATTCAAGTTGGCTTTCACTTGTTTTGACAAACAAGTCTAAGCAGCTTCTTGCTCTAGTCTTTCTGCGATCCAAATTTTTAAAAGTGTTTGATATCCTATATCACCTTTTTTTCGAGCAACTTTTCTTAGCTTTGCTACCATTTCACGGGGCAGCCGAATGCTGGTTGAAATTCCACTGAAATTTCTTTTTTCAGGAACTACTGTAATTGATTTGTTCTCGTCCCAATCGGAAGAATCATATTTGTAATTTAATTTTTCTTTTTTGTTTAGTTTTTTCATATATCCCATCCTGTTATAATTCTTGCTGTATTCGACCCTAAGTCTTCAAAAATAAGTCGTAAATAGCGTCCAGCATTGGTACGCCCATCAATCCTAAATCTTTTTGGCCCATGCTTCTTTTTGTTTGGAGTGATTACGTACTTGTTAAAAAATACTTCCTCAGCCTCATATTCATCAATACGATGCATCCAAAGATGTTCAATGTTATCTTCATCCCAGACAAAAAAGTACCATCTTTTTCCCGTTAAACCTGTCATTATAATGTACCCCGTTTGTAGCTACATCTAATGTAACACTTAAAGAGATAATTGAAAACGAAAACTTTACAACATTGTAAAAAATTATAAGATTAAATCTTCTTAATTGAAATTGGACCTTGGATACCAAAACTTATCAAGCCTTTTCAAGGATATTAGGCTCAGGGGACTAAGCCCGTTTTAAAAGAACTGAGATGTAGTAATGACAGGCAAACTTTATTATAAGCCTGTCAGTTTCAGTTTTCCGATTTTATCTAGGGGCCAGGGGGTGGTGAAATTGAGCCATTGACCTGTTCTTGGGTGTTCAAACCCCAACTCTTTGGCGTGCAGTAAAAATCGACCTAAGTTTTGGATTTCCTTTTGCAGTGGAGTGGATAAAACCTTTGTTCGCTTTTGTGCTCCATAGACGCCATCGCCGACAATCGGAAATCCCAACTCAGATAAATGTACTCGGATCTGATGAGTCCTCCCCGTCTCGAGTTGAACTTGCAATAGACTTAAACCTTCAAGCTGTTTTATAACTTTAAAGTGAGTTACAGCCCACTTGCCTCGGTCAAAATCTTGAATCTGAGATCGAATGACTTTTTTCTGATCATCCAAAACGGATGAGAATTTTTTTCTATGGATCGGATGGCGAGATAAATAACTTTGAATGGTTCCTTCTGTGGTTTTGATAGAACCAATCACAACAGCTTCGTAAATACGACGCGTGGTTTTCTTTTTAAACTGTAACGATAGAGCCTCGTGAGTAAAATCATTTTTGGCAACAACTAAAATTCCACTGGTCTCTTTGTCAATACGATGAACTATTCCAGGACGATTTTCACCAAACCCCATAGATAAATTTGATATTTGTGAAATCAGGATATTCACTAAAGTGTTTTCATAATGCCCTGGAGCCGGATGTACCACCAACCCCGAAGGTTTGTTAATCACTAAAAGATCTTCATCTTCATACAGTATATCCAAAGTGGACGTTGATTTTGTGAGTTCTCTTTCATCTGATTTTTTAGGTACTGTATACTCTAACAAATCCCCTTCTTTTAATTGATAAGAAGACTTAACTCGTTTTGTATTCACAAGCACCAGGCCAAGATCAATCAATTGTTCGGCACGGCTGCGACTTTGAATATCCGACTCTAAGCTTAAAGCTTTATCTAAGCGAAGGCCGACCTGATCATGATTAATTTTTTTTGAAATGGTTTGACTCATACAACTAAAGTTCGTTGTAGCGCTTCATATAAGAATCAGCAACTAGCTTTTCATTTAAACTTAATGCTTTTGCAATTTGTACCACATACCCTCGAACAAAAACCGGTGCTGGTAAGTTTTTTGAGTCCATAAGCTCAATGGCATTAATATAATAGGAATTAATTTTTGTTTTTTCGTTTAATTTTTCTAAACTGACTTTTTTATATTCTCGAATTTTTTTTAAAAATTCGCCGTCCCACTCTTTTCTTTCTTGAATTTCTTTTTCTAATTGATCATCTCGACGATATTCAACTTTGGGTTCTTCTTTTATTTCAGGTAGACCATGTCGACTGGCTGAGAGCAAAGAAGCATAGGTTAAGTCTTCTGGTTTACTGACTCCTGACATGCGTTGATCATAAATGCTTCTTAACATTTTATTACCAAGTACGGCGTAAGCTTCTTCAATCAGCGTCATAAGTTCACGGGCCTCACCCTCAGAGAAAATCGTATATATGGCGTTGTTATCTCCAGAAAAAGTCATTTTTGCGCGCTCATAGGCTTTTGTGATTTCATGCTGGGGCGAAGATCTTTGTATTTCTAAGATTTGATAATAATCATATCGACTTTTTATCATCATTTTTTAAACTACTGCTCTTAGGTCCTGCGGCTCAACAATATGCTTACAAATAGTTAAAAATTGTCCCGCAAGTCCAGTAAAGGGTTGTGCGAGTAATACATTTTCTCGCTTATGTACAGACTGCCATACAGCATTGTCATAATCGATAGCTCCCGCAAAATCTATACTTAGGTCGTAGTACTTGTTTACAACGGATTTAATTGAATACCCAAAAGCTCTATGATTTTGACTTCGACATTGATTGACCAATAATCTTACTGGACTTTTGTCAAGTGCAGAAAAAACATCTCCATCAACATTTGAAACTATATTTTTATAAAACTCTCTAAATGAAAATGGCTCTTGAAGAGATCTTTGTCGATAACCATTAAGGGTTATAATTAATTTTTTTAAATTTTCTTCATTCAAATTTTTTTGAGCTTCAAATAAAAGCAAAGATTCTAAATAACGATAGTTTTTTTCTACACTTGTTGGTTCTGGTGTAGTCACTAGAAAATGTTCATCCGAAGATCTTGCAATTTCTAAGTGAGAATCCGAGGCTCCTGGGGCTAAGTCAATGATCACAAAATCACAATTTAAATGACGAACTTCAGAAAATAATTTTTTTGCATGGGCCGTATCCAATTCCATTTTTTTCCAATTATCCCAAAACCCCTGTACATAGGAAAGATGAGGATACGGTGTTGGAATCACCACCTCTTGCAAAGTTTTTACTCCTTCAAAAAAATGTCTAATATTTAAAAATGAAGGATCAATTCCCAAGGAGGTATGAATATTTCCAGAACTCTCATCCATATCTAAAATAATAACGGAATATCCCAGCTTTGAAAGACTGATAGCCAAACTGGTTGTTATAAATGTTTTACCGACGCCACCCTTGCCGGAGGCGACTGACCAAACTTGCGGACGATGCTGCGATCTTTCCATGATCACTCCTCATTTTTATCGTTCATCTAAAGGGATGAAAACAATTCCTTTTTTATTCTCTTCGGCTTCAGATGCGCGAATATAAAGGGGTAAAATGAAATTCCAGTCCTTAGTCTCATTTGTTTTTATTTTTTTGTAAGCCAACTGACCCAGACCAGAGGCCGTCGGGTAGTCAAGAGCTAGATCTTCGTAGCGTTTTAAACTTTTAAAAATCTCTTTGGAAAAGTATTTTTCGTAAGCCTTAAATCCATCACCCACAACAACAACCTGGTCTTTTAAATTTTGAGACTCTAAAAAGGTGAAGAGTTGATTAACATGAATCACTCCCGGCTCAATTATAGCATTTATATTTCCCTCAGATACATTTTCAAATAAGGCTATGTAAACCATATTTTTAAAGGCATTGATGATCGTTAAAATCTTTAACGTCTTGGATTGATCCTTGATTTTTAATGAAGCTCCATAGGCTAAATTAGATAAAGAATCCACCCCAACCATGGGTTTTTTGTGGCAATAAGAAAATGTTTTTCCAATATTTAATCCTGTACGGATTCCAGTAAAACTGCCCGGGCCAATACCCACTGCAAAATAGTCAATTTCATTGAGACTCAATTTTTGCTCAGTAAGAATTTCCTGCACAAAACTATTAATCACTTCACTGTGTGATTTCTGCCTTAAAGACGAGCGCTCTGAAAGTATATTTTCACCTTCTAAAAGGGCCACCCCTCCCAAAAGAGTGCTCGTTTCAAGCGCTAAAATCTTCATACTTAAAGTCCAAACACCCGAGTCACATCATTAAAAAGTGACAGCACCATTAAAGAAAGAAGTAATACTAATCCAATCTGTTGAGCCACTTCCATTTTGCTCATGCTCAGTGGAGAGCCTTTTATAAGCTCAATCGTGTAAAATAAAAGATGTCCACCATCTAATACAGGAATGGGCAACAAGTTCAGTATGAATAAATTTACAGATAAAATCCCCATCATTTGTAGAAAGTAAACCAATCCTACTTTAAAAGCCTCACTGGCAGCCTGACCGATGGCAATAACTCCACCAATATTTTTATGTGAAATTTTTTGCTGAATCAGTCTTACAAAACTCATGACAGTCATCACAGAAAGTTCACTCGTTCTCGAAAGACCACGACCTAAAGCTGTAATTGGATTTAAATGCCTCACTTTTGTTAATTCAGGTTTTGCAACATTTACCCAAGCTTCAATTCCAATTGTAAATCTTTTCTCTTCAACTCCTAATTGATTCATTTGTGTGGTCATTGAAGGCACGACTTCTACATCCAATACTGAATCTTCTCGAAGCAATTGAATCTTTAATGGTCCGCTCTCATCATAGGCTTTGATATTATTTAAAACATCTTCCCATTGATTGATTTTTTTTCCACTTACATAAGAAATGCGGTCCCCCGATTGAATCCCTGCTTTTTCTGCTGGAGAGTTCGGGCGCACCTTGCCCACATAGGTTTCACTGCTCTCAATCCCCAACCCTCCCAAGGAAAGTTCTTTTTCTGCTATGGCCGATGAAACTGTAATATTTTTCACCTCAGTTCCCTTTTTATCCTCCACATCGCGCACTTCAAAGCTGATGACAGAACTGTTTTGTGCTTTAGCCAATGAGGATTCTAGAGATCTCCAGGTCGAAACCTCTTGGTCATTTACTTTTAGAATTTGATCACCGACCTTAAGACCCAAAGCTTTTAAGGGTGAACCTCCCGCGACTCCAACAGTTGTTCCTGTTGAATATTGTTTTAATCCTTCAATTTCTCCAACTAGGCTGCTTGCGCTGAGAGGATTTAAATTTTCTATGGATTGAATTTCTGCAGATATTGTTTCAATAGATTTTGGATTAGAGTCTAATTTGGGTTCTGTATTTTCTCTCTGAACAACAAAGTCAACTTTAAGACCGCGGAAAAGATTTAATTTTTCAGAAACATCTTCCCAAGTAGAAACCTGTTCATTATTTATAGATTGAATCAAATCACCCGAACGAAATCCCATAGCATAGGCAGCTGTGTTTTTTGAAATATCACCCAACCGAGATTGTAAATGTTCTTCGCCTAAAAAAGCGATCAATCCAAAAACAACGACGGCAAAGAAGAAATTCATGAGTGGCCCAGCACTGACTATCGCTATTCGATTCCAAACATTTTTATGTGAAAAAGATTCGTGTCTTTCACTCTCTTGAACCACATCTCCATTTTGCTCGCCAAACATTTTTACATATCCCCCTAACGGGATTATAGAAATGGCGTAAGTTGTGGCTCCACGTTTGAATTGAAATATTTTTTTTCCAAAACCTAAACTAAAAACTTCGACACGAACTCCACACCATCGAGCCACCATAAAATGCCCTAGCTCATGCACAAAAACGAGCACCCCTAATAAAATAACAAAGGGAATAATGGCAGAAACACCTTGATTTAAATATTCTAAAATAAATTCCATCGACACCTCATTAAAATTTTAATTTAAAGAAATAAATTGAACAAAAACAAAAACAATAGGTGCTGCAAATAGTACTCCATCAATTCGGTCTAATACTCCGCCATGACCTGGCATGATGGATCCAGAATCTTTTGTGTCCGCAACTCGTTTCATTAAAGATTCAAAAAAATCACCATACTGAGCTATTCCACCAATAATTGAAGATAAAAGCAACAAATGGGATAACTTTTGGTCTGGTAAAATATAATAAAAAATAACTCCCCCGACCAAAGAGCCAAAAATTCCTCCCATAACTCCCTCTAAGGATTTTTTAGGTGAAATTCTAGGAATAATTTTTCTATGTCCCCACTTCATCCCCACAAGATAAGCAAAAACATCCCCCAATAATACAATTGTTAATAAAGCCGTGAACCATGAAACCCCATTTGGAAGATCTAATAATTTAAAAGCTAATGCTGGAAAAATCCCCAAATACACAAATCCATAAACAGATCTTGTAATCACATTAAGGATTTTTTCTAAGGGAACAGATTCATGACTCCA
>DAIRER010000104.1:0-6681 GCA_036795495.1 Pseudobdellovibrionaceae bacterium
GTGCGGGCAATGGCTTTTGCAAATGAGGTGATTGTTCCTTCACTTTTTATTAGTTGTGAAACGATAAACTCAATATCAGCCCCATGACGTAAAGCCGTTGAAATCATTCGTGTTAAAGCTTCTTGTTCATCAGATTCAAAAAACTTACTGATGTCAGAAAGCACCCAGCCATCTTTTGTTTCAAGATTGTAACTTCCAGGTCTTTCTTTAACCAATTTACCATGTTTTAAATTTGCAGGAAGATGCAGGCTGCTTTGTTTCATTGCGAAGATTTCATAAGGATCATTATCCAATAAGCCAACAAGTACGACCCATTTTTTTCCAGAGGTTGTGATTTGATGAATATCGCAATCTAAAGATTTTGGTCTTGAAATGGCTTTTGTGCGAGGGATGCCCGTGGTTTGAGTTTGAGTCGAAGATGTTCCAGCAGAAAGAACGGCAGTCATCGTTCCCTCTCGATAAGAGGTGCAGCCTTTGATGGTTCCAGATTTATAAACTTCTCGATAAAGACGTTTAAAGTCCTCATAGGGATAGTTTTCAGGAATATTTACTGTCTTTGACATTGCCGAATCAATATATTTTGAAAGGACATTCATTGTTTTCACATGATCATCAATGGTTAAATCATAGGTGCTTGCAGCCCAATCGGCTTGAGCATTCCACGTGCCATGCATTTCATGATATCGAACGGCATAGTCGCGGACGCGGGACTCTTTTAAAAGGCCTCGAGAACGATCGAATTTCCAAACTTCGTTTTTAAATGAGGTGGCTAATAAACTTTCATCACCTTCTTTGATCCAATTCCATTGAGTCTCAGGACCATCAATAATAAATGTTTTTTCTTCCCAGTTGATATTTTTTGGTGTTCCTAAACCTTCAGGCGGAAAGGGTTGCATGACAGTGCGGGTGTACTCTGTCATAAATAATGGCTCAAGACCTCCAGAGACGTTGTTTGCAAAAACAGAACTATTTCCCGTAGGCTGAATCGATAAAAGATGACTATTTCGAAGGCCATAACTGCGGATCATTTCACGGGTTTCAGGAGCGAGCCGTTGAACAAACTGACCTGCTAAATATTTTTCTTTATCAAAGAGAGGAAAGGGGCCTTTTTCCTTGGCAAGTGCTGCCGAAGATTTATAGGCATGATTCATAATAAAGGTACTGAGTTCTTCAGAAAGTTTAAGGGCTTTTTCAGAACCATATCTTACTTTCATCATCATCAAGGCAGATCCATATCCTAATATGCCAAGACCAATGCGACGTTTTGTTTTCATATTTTCGTCTTGCTCGGGAAGGGGGACCAGCGTTTTGTCATTGACGTTGTCCATAAAACGAACAGCCGTAGGAATAATCTCTTTGAGCTTTTCATAGTCCCAGTTTTGATTTTTTTCATCCACAAACTGTGTCAGATTCAATGAACCTAAAAGGCAGCAACCACCGACAGGTAAAACTTGCTCACCGCAGGGATTGGTCGCATTGATGTGCTCGGTATAATATAAGTTATTGAGTCTATTGATTGTATCATAAAATAATATTCCAGGTTCATTGCGGTTGTAGGTGGACTTCATAATTAAATCCCACAACTCATTGGCATCAGTAAAAGATTTATATATTTTTACAGGTAGGCCTTTTTCTTTCCAGGCTTTTAAATTTCCATCCCAGTGTTTTTTATAATCTTGTTTTGCAATTTCATAATCAGGAAATTCTAAGTTCCATGGTTGTTTGGACTCAACGGCATTCATAAAATCATCAGAGACAAGAACAGACATATTAAACTTTGTCAGACGTCCCGGTGTTTGTTTTGCAGTGATATACTCTTCAATGTCGGGGTGAAATACAGAAAGTGTGACCATCTGTGCCCCTTTTCTGATTTTTTTCTTACCCTTGTTCTCAGGTTTTTTTAGTCCACTTCCGGATGTGATCACCGCACTTTGAGTGTCCCACATCTCAAGTAATTTGACAGCGCCTGGTGAGTCGCCACCAATGCCCTCGACATAGGCTCCACGGGGTCGCAGGACATCTGCACAAAAGCCATATCCACCTTCAGATTTTAATATCAAAGCCTGACGTTTTAATTCATCCATGATGCTTTCCATGGAGTCTTGGTTTTCTCCGCGAAAGCCGCTGACAAAACAATTAATATAGGTAGTGCCTTGCAGGCCCGTTCCGGCATTAGAAGTGATTCGTCCTCCGGGAACAAATTTAAAATCTTCTAAAATATCTAAAAATTTTTCAGTCCAAAATTCACGAAGTTCTGGGGCTTCTATAGAGGCCAAATCCTTGGCGATAGCTAAATGACGATCATTAATGTCTTTTTCGCCTGAATATCTATAAGTGGCATTAAAAATTTCTTCTGAAAAATCATCAGTAAATCGGGTGTTTCTTTTTTTTATTTCTTTAGGCATAGTTTGTACCGGTTCCTTTGGAGGAGTAAAGTTCTTCTGAGAAATAGAATTCTCTGTTTTTTGTGTTTCGAGGTTCATTGAGGCTCCTTGGTGTTGAAAAATACGATGAGTTGATGTTTTTACTAGATCAAGAGTGTTTTAAAGCGACAAGTAGATTTTGCACTCGCTGTGGGGCTTCATAAAAAAATATTTTTTATAAAGCTTGGTTTGATCAAAGTTTAATCAAAAATGATGTGAATATAAAATAACACAAGGTGTTTATGATCTTTTCTGTTTACTTTTTTAAAACGGATCCCTGGCATTTAGGGTTTAAAATCTGGACTTGATTTAAGGTTTCTGTAGATTTTAAACTAAAAAAATCAACTAATTACAATAAGGATTTCCAATGAAAAATATATTCTACGCCGTTTGCATTCTTTTCTTTTCCTTTTCGTCATCTGCTGAGCCAATCTTTAAAATTGAAGTAGGTGATGACTATAGCAATTACTCTGCTTCAGACTTAAAAAAAAGAGTTTGGGAACTTGAGCGTGCGGTATCTCAACTTCAACAACGTATTTTTCAGCTGGAGTTTGCAAAAGCAACACCCCCCACTCAGCCAGTGGCTCCACCAGCAGATGTCTGGGTTTGTAGAATAAGTAAGTTTGGAAAAAGCTATACGGGTACAGGCTCATCTAAAGCTGTTGCCAAATTAAAAGTAACAGAGGCCTGTATTTCTGGGAATGACGGCAATGACTTTCATTGCAAAAATCCGGAATGTGAACAGTAGTCTCGACCCGTTCTCCCGCAAAATTTTCTGAAGCTCCTCGGTATTTAGGGGGGGGTGGTTTATAAATAGCCAACAAGACATGCAAAATGACAAAGACTTCCGGCAAGAACAAAAAGGTGCCAAATGCCGTGCCCATGGGGAATGACTTCATCTTTAACATAAACCAATATTCCTAAAGTATAAAATAATCCACCGGCTAAAAGCCAATAAAGAGCAGCATTGGGTAATTTTTCTGTCAATGGTTGTGTGGCGACGACAATGAGCCAACCCATCAAAATATAAATAAGTATAGAAAGTTTTCTGCTTTTTTTTCCAATTGTAAGCTCCTGAAGAATGCCCAATAAAGCAAGCCCCCAAATAACTCCAAAAATCGTCCAGCCCCAGATTCCATGGAGAGTGATCAAAGTAAAGGGTGTGTAGGTGCCAGCAATCATAAGATATATTGAAAGATGATCCATTTTACGTAAAAAATCTTTTACAGGTCCCTTAGGAAAACTGTGATAGAGCGTTGATGTTGCATAAAGAGTGATCATCATTATTCCATAAATACTAAACCCAATAATCCGCCAAGGATCCTCTTTGAGGACGGCAAGAGTGATTAAAACAGAAGCTGCGGCAATAGATAATACGGTTCCAATCAAGTGACTGATGCTATTGAATCTTTCCCCTTTATACATTTTATAACTGGTCCCCCAAATTGTTGATGAGTCGATTTGATTCGAAAGATATTATTTATATCTAAATCATATTCATTGCAAGTTTCTGAAATTCATACCTTCTGACTCAAGATTTGATCGCCTTTAAATCTGCCATCAACAATTTAGGGGGCCAGTTTTAAATCTACAACTAAAGGGGATTTTTTAGTATTCCACTGGGTTTTAAGGATATTTGGACGGTCTTTAAAAATAAGTAAACTAAATTTTCCATAGTGAGTCAGTCTGTTTGACCATTCTTTAAAAGGATAAGGAGTAGGTGTATTTTTGGGTGTGTGAATCCACAGGATGGGTTGCTCGTTGTTTTTAGGATTTTTAAGAACGAGAACAAGCGCATGGTCATTTAATGAATATCTTTGATTCTGAAATTCAAAATAATCATCGGTCAAGGTTCCACCATAGTCTTTAAGGGCTCGGCTCACCCATTGGCGGAAATTCAAAGCATCGCCCCAAAGAAGGGTCGGAGTTCTTTCGGGCAGTTGAATTTCTTTGTGTTGAGATGAATCTTCTTCTTCGATGGAGAGCGAAAATTGAGAGACCCATGGAACTAAAAACTCTCTAGCTTCAGATAACTCAAAGGGAGACGTGTAATAAACTTTTAAAGATTGAGAAGAAAAAATATTTGAGAGGGAGGCTGGTTTTTCTTCAGGGTAGAGTTCTCGAAAGACATCAAAATCAGGATCTACCTCAAGGCGTTGGGGCGGCTGCGAAAATGAAAAGTGAAAAGATTTGGAATCTTCTGTAAGGGAAACAAGTTTTTCGATTAAAGAACCATCAGCTAAAGTCAAACGAAGAGGAATTGTTAACTCATAGGGCCGTGTGTGTTTTTGTTGAAGTTCAAATTTAAGATCAAACTGTTGATCCACTTTTTCAATCCTTGGACGGTGAAGGCTGATTTTTGACATTCCGGTGCGATCTAACCATTGTGAAAAAAGGGATTCAAGAGGCTGATTCGTAATGATTTCAAATGAATTTTGTAGGCTTTTAAAAGAAGCTCTTTTAAAAAGATTTTGAGTGTAAAAATGTTGAAGGGCTTTATAAAATACGTCTTCGCCAAATTGAATCTTGAGCATATGAAAAAACATCATAGATTTACCATAACCGACGGCCTGAGTGCTTGGATTGTTGCGTCCAATGAATTCACGCAATGGAAAATCTTTATCTGAGTTCACAAAATCCATAAAATGAGTCAATCCATTTTGACGGTAGATTGCATCTTGAAGAATTTTTTCTTGTTGCCAATGGTCCGCCATATAGGTCGTCAAGCCTTCACACCAGTTTCCCTGATCGGGCTCAACAAAAACTCCGTTACCCCACCAATTGTGTAAGATTTCATGGGGGTACGAACTATTAAAAATAAAGGGGAGGCGAAGGACGGAGGGTCCTAAAAGAGTAAAGCCAGGCATTCCAAAACCTGTTTCCCAAAAATTTTCAACAACATAAAAATGATTGTAGGGGTATTTTCCAATGAGATCCGTGTAGTGTTGAATATAATCTGGTGTGATTTCTAAAAACTTTTTAGCCAACAAAGGGTCAGCAGTTCTTAAAAAAACAGAGAAGTTTTTATTATTTTTATTCAGTTCATATTTTTTAAAATCAGCAGCTATGATTAAAATTTCATCTTGAGGACTTATCATTTTCCAATGGGTTGTAAATTCTGATTTTTTTTGAGAAAAGCCCTGTGAGATGACCTCCCAGGGCTTTTTAATATTAACACTCAGCTCAAAAGTTAAAAGTGAGTTTTTTAAATTTGGATACCAATAGCTTGAACCGAAGAGTGAAACTCCAGACTCAGTGATCAGGCCCGTGCTGGAGTCTTCGATCACAGGATCTAAAAGCACCCCTGAGTAAATCATATGCAGCGAATTTTGTTCTTGAGAAAACTCAAGAACATATACCGTCTCTTTATGATGTGGATATGTCGTTTGGGAAGTTATTTGACCGTTGATAGAATCAATTTTTAAATTTTTATTTAAACTAAACTCTATTTTTTTTTGAGGAGTTGAAAATTCTAGAATTTCATTTGCAGAAAGAAAAGACCTTTCTGGATGAATCTCAACTTGTAAGTTGTGATGAACTAGAACCTCAGACGCCTCATTCACGCTCCCGAAACAGAAAAAAAATAAAAAGAGAATCGATCTCACAGAAATTTTCATAGTTTTTCGTATCTTCCCTTAGTCGTTGAGAGGGTAATCTGTATAGCCGACTTCATCGTTGGTATAAAAGGTCTTAGGATCCGCTGGAGATAGAGCATGATGCTTTTTTAATTTTGAAACAAGTTTTGGATTTGAAATAAACGGACGTCCAAATGCAAATAAGTCTCCCTTTTTTTCAGATAAATCCTTTTCTGCTTTTTTTAGATCATAGCCCCCCGACAATATCACAACACCCTTAAATGCATGTCGAATTTTTTCTTTTACCGTGCTTTTGACTTCTGGAGTGCCCATAGAACTGTGATCCACAATATGTACATATAAAATTCCAATTTTTTGAAGTTCTAAAGCTAACTTTTCAAAAAGATCTTCTAAATGGGAATAAATTTCCATTCCGTTAAAAACACCATAGGGAGACATTCTAAAACCTACTTTTTCTGGACCAATTTTTTTTGCAATGGCTTTAGTGACTTCTAACGCAAAGTGAATTCGATTTTCAATGCTGCCACCCCAACGGTCTTGGCGATGATTGCTGGCTGTATTTAAGAACTGATCAATAAGGTAACCATTGGCTCCATGAATTTCAACCCCATCAAAGCCGGCCTGCATGGCTAAGTCTGCGGAGTGAGCATATTCTTCAATCA
>DAIRER010000105.1:0-6617 GCA_036795495.1 Pseudobdellovibrionaceae bacterium
AATCAGTTTGCTCGATTGAACCAGTATCCACTAAAATCAATTATGGAAGAGGTTTAAACTCAACTCCAGAGATGAGGTATTTATGATGAATCGAGAGGTCGAACGTCGTCTGGCTGAAGCTACAGAAATGGCCAAACAAAATCGCCATGAGTTTGTTACCTTAGAACATATTCTTTTGGCTTTAACAAAATCCCCTATCACTGTTGAAATTTTAGAAGCCAATTCGGTCAATGTTCAAAAACTTAAAAAAGATCTTAAACTTTACCTTAAAACTCAAGGCACACAGATCTCAAGTGAACAAATTGAAACCTATGGAGGATTTGATTCCTGGAATCCTGAATTCACTTTAGCCTGTCACCGCTTGATTCAGCGAGCTGCCTTACAAATCAAAAGCGCAGGAAAGACAAAAATCTCTGAAGGTAGCCTTTTGGTCTCGCTTTTTTATGAACTGCCTGGGAGTCTTTTTCATAAAAAAGCGAGACCAAAAGGCTACCTGCAGGAAAGACAAAAATCTCTGAAGGTAGCCTTTTGGTCTCGCTTTTTTATGAAAAAGACTCCCAGGCAGTTCATTTTTTAACCTCTCAAGGCTTATCACAATTTGATATTGTTAATTATATTTCCCACGGTTTAGGAAGTGAAAATAACGACGCATTTTTGCCACCGCCCTCTGGATCCGAAAAGTCAGAAGAAGATTCTCGCGCTGTGAATTCTGCCCTAGAAACTTATTGTGTCAATTTAAACCAAAAAGCTCAAAGCGGAAAAATCGATCCCTTGATTGGACGTGAAGATAATATCGAGCGTGTGGTCCAAATCCTTTGCAGACGCACTAAAAACAATCCCCTCCTTATTGGAGAGCCCGGAGTGGGAAAGACTGCGATCATTGAAGGTCTAGCAAAAAAAATAATCGAAGGAACCGTACCCGAAGTGATTAAAAATAAAACCATCTACTCTCTAGATATGGGAAGCCTTCTTGCTGGAACCAAATTTAGAGGTGATTTTGAGTCTCGATTGAAATCCATCATTAAAGAAGTGAAGGAAAAACCCAACACTCTCTTATTTATTGATGAAATCCATACCCTGGTCGGGGCTGGAGCAACCAGCGGTGGCTCTATGGATGCTTCGAATTTACTAAAACCTGCACTAGCCTCCGGAGAAGTCAGCTGTATTGGCTCTACAACTCAAACAGAATACCGACAGCACTTTGAAAAGGACCGCGCTTTAAACCGACGCTTTCAAAAAATCAGTATAGAAGAGCCTTCTCCCAGTGAAGCCCTAGAAATCTTAAAGGGATTGAAAAAAAATTACGAGGAATTCCATGGGGTTCTCTACACCGATGCGGCACTTAAAGCGGCGGTGGAGCTTTCGCAAAAACATATTCAAGGTAAACTTTTACCTGATAAGGCGATTGATCTGATGGACGAAGCCGGTGCTCATTCGCGTTTAGAAAATTTAAAAGCACAAAACATTCAAATTGATGCTCCTCAAATAGAATCCGTTTTGGCTAAGATGACAGGCCTCCCTATCAGTAGCATTAGCAGCAATGAAAAATCACAACTCCGCAATTTAGATAAAAAACTTAAAGCATTGATCTTTGGACAAGATGAGGCCATCGATAAATTAGTCACTGCGATTAAACTGTCGCGCAGTGGATTAAATCAAAATCAAAAACCCATTGGAAGTTTTTTATTTGTTGGCCCCACGGGAGTTGGCAAAACAGAAGTGAGCAAACAGCTTTCTCTTGCTTTGGGAGTTCCCTTTCATCGATTTGATATGAGCGAATATATGGAAAAGCACTCCGTGGCGCGATTGGTTGGAGCTCCTCCCGGCTATGTGGGATTTGAACAAGGGGGATTATTAACCGAACTCGTAAATCAAAAACCCTATTCTATTTTACTATTAGATGAAATTGAAAAAGCACATCCTGATATATATAATATTTTACTTCAAGTGATGGATGCGGGACGCCTGACAGACAGTAACGGAAGAGTCACAGATTTCAAAAATGTGATTTTAATTATGACTTCAAATGCTGGAGCCCTGGATGCGGCCAAGGGAAATATTGGCCTCGTTGATATATCAAGAAATCTTCACTCTTTAGAAGCAGTTAAAAAAGTTTTTTCTCCTGAATTTATTAACCGATTGGATTCGATTGTTTCTTTCAAAGATTTATCAGAAGATATTATTCTACAAATCGTGCAGAAATATGTTGGAGATTTAATATTAACTCTTGCCGAAAAGAAAGTGGATTTATCTCTTTCTGAAACGGCGATGCTTTGGCTACGCAAAAAAGGCTATGATAAGTCCTATGGCGCTCGACCCTTAGGACGAACCATTGATGAATACATTAAAAAACCCTTAGTTGACGAGTTGCTGTTTGGCAGATTGAGCGATGGAGGAAAAGTATCTGTAGATACAGAAATGGATTCTCAGCATAATGAAAGACTGGTCTTTCATTATGCAACGCTCAATAGCAACTCTATGATTTCTTCAACAAAAAGTGGAATTTTAGTAAAGTCCCCCGTAAATTAGAATTCTATCATTAATTTCCATTTTTTTCGATTTCTCTTGAGCGAAATCTTATCTTTTGGTATTCATGAGGTTGCTTTAATCCATGGAGGTTTTATGTCTTTTTTTAAGCGTATTGGATTTTTTCTTTTAACAAATATTTTAGTCATTTCCACGATCAGCATCATCTGGTCCTTAGTGTCTTCGTTTTTAGGTGCACAAGGTTTAAATTCATATTTACCAACTCTCGCCATTTATAGTGCCATTTGGGGTATGTTGGGAGCTTTTATTTCTCTTTTCATGTCCAAATGGATGGCAAAACTTTTTCATGGTGTGAAAATTATTGACCCCAATACCACCAACGATCTTCGATTAAGAAACTTAGTTCAAAAAGTGCATCTCTATGCTCGTAAAGCAGAACTTACAAAAATGCCAGAAGTGGGTATTTATGAATCACCAGATATAAATGCTTTTGCAACAGGCCCCAGTAAAAGAAATTCTCTTGTAGCTGTTTCGACTGGATTACTTCAACGCATGAATGATGATGAAATAGAGGGTGTTCTTGCCCACGAAGTTTCACATATAGCCAATGGTGATATGGTCACAATGACTTTAATTCAAGGTATAGTGAATGCCTTTGTACTTTTCTTTTCTAGACTTCTTGCCGGAATTATTTCAAGCAATGTAGACGAAAAATATAGAACCGTCGTTCGTTTTGTGATTACGATTGTTGCAGATATTGCTTTTACAATTTTAGGCTCTTTGGTTGTGAATTACTTTTCCAGACAAAGAGAGTTTAGAGCCGATGCCGGTGGAGCAACGCTGAGCACTCGTGGAAAAATGATTGCAGGTCTTGAAAAACTAAGAGCCGTCTATGACATGCCTTTAGATACTTCAACAGAATCTGATACTCTAGCAACACTCAGAATATCCCACCGAGATACAAAATCATGGGCTCGGTTCTTTATGACTCATCCTCCTTTGGAAGAGCGTATCGCCGCACTTAAAGATGGACGCTATCTACAGAGTTAGACAAAGAACAAGGCCGTAAATAATAGGGGGGAGTGAATTGAAATCATTGATAAGTTTAAAGTTTATATTTTTATTTTTCTTAACTTCATGTGTAAGTTTTGGAAGTCGTGCCTATAAGAACTTAAGTCCCTTTGCCGCCCCCGAAAAAACACGTCTTATATATTTAAAACAAAAAAATATGACTGATCTTGAGAAAATGTTAGACCAATCGCTCTCTACGACCGATCGATGGTGGATCCTCTATTCTTTAGGAAAAAAATCTCCCAACAAGGCCAATGCCTGTCAATGGATGACCACACTATCTGAAGATCCTCAGTTTCCACTCCGAGAGCTCTCTAGTATATATGCCTTAGATTTTTGTGAATCCTCAATACCAAGTTTAGATGAAAATTCAACAAAGCCAATTTATAAAAATTTTTATTACCAAGTATTAAATCGAATGACTCAACGAACGCCAGCAATAGAAGACGACTTAACGCTTTTAAAAATTCTTATTCCCATTGAACGAGATAAAAACAAAAAAGAGAAATACCTTTTAGAAGCTATTCGGCTGACTGAAGCCTTAAATCAAAATGATATTTATGAATTACAAATGGAGTTGTATAAAAACTCTCCAAGATTGAACCCTGCCCCTCGAGCAGAAGACTATCACGCAGTGGCTTTGGATTTTAGATTTCATAGAAGCTTTTCTAAAGCTATTGAGTTTTTTAATAAAATTTTACTAAATAAAAAAGCAAAGCCCGAAGATAAATACAAAGCTCAATTTGAAGTACGGCAGACATTAAAGATATCAGGACAACGAACTCAATATATAGCTGCAACGGAAAGCCTACTCAAATTGGCTAAGCAGCAATTTAAAAATGATCCTAAAAATTCTATTTTAATTCTAAATCTACATGATGCTTTTGTTTTAGCAGCAAAAACTTTTTGGACCGAGGGAAATCTTGAATCTACATATGAGACCTTATCGGACGCTATTTTATCTTTAAAAAACATTCACTCTCTTGCTGAAATCTACTTTGTACAGGGTAAAGTCTTTGAAGAACAAAAACTTTTTGATCTGGCTATTGAAAGCTACAGCCTAAGTCAAAATGAACGCAGTATTGTACCTGAACTTATCGATCAGCGCAATTGGGCCCTGGCCTGGTTACATTATAAGTTTAATAATTTTTCAGAAGCGGCACTTCGATTTCAACAAATTATTTTGGAATCAAAAAGTAATTCAGAAAAAAACAGAGCCCAATTTTGGCTGGCACAAATTTATAGAAAAAATGGACAGGATAAAGAGTCCATGGATCTCTTTCAATCTTTAATGATTCAAGATCCATTAGGATATTATGGCCTACTTTCTTTTCGAGAGACAAAATCCTTAATTGCGCCGCTGCCAGAACTTCAGAAGTCAGAACGAATCCCATTGTGGTATACAGATTTAGAGACCTCCGCCGTTTTAGAAGTCGATTGGCTTATATCGCTGAATGAGTTGTCTTTTGCAGAAAGTGCTCTAAAAAAACTCTTAAGTCAGATTTCTTCTCAAAAAGAAAATACCCTCAACACCTTGCTAACCCTTGCTGAAGCAAAACTCTATTTACCCTTATTTGCAGAAGTCAACAAGCTCTCAACAGTACAAAAAAATGAAATTTTATTTTCACACCCTCAACTTCTATTTCCATTTGATTTTCAAAGTTTAATTCAAAATGCATCCCATCGCTCTGAAGTTCCAGAAGAACTTATATATTCAATTATACGCCAAGAATCAGCCTTTAATCCTATTGCCAGAAGCCCTATGGATGCCTTTGGTCTTATGCAACTCCTCCCCTCTGTGGCGTCAAGAGTTGCTCAACGAAACAATCTTCCATTCAATTCAGCAAATGATTTATTTATTCCAGAGTTCAATATTCCCATTGGGGCCTTTACCCTTAAAGAATCCTTTAAATGTTTGACTCAAAGTTTGTACCAGCTGTTGCCTCTTACAATGCCCCGGCCTGGGCCGTTCAACGCTGGCTTAAGGATCGAGCTCGAGAAAACATTCTTGAATTT
Organism: Pseudobdellovibrionaceae bacterium; assembly: GCA_036795495.1. Lineage (GTDB taxonomy): Bacteria > Bdellovibrionota > Bdellovibrionia > Bdellovibrionales > Bdellovibrionaceae > DAIRER01. The sequence continues at coordinate 5,575 of DAIRER010000105.1, forward strand.
ATTGAAGAAATTCCCTACGAAGAAACTCGCAGCTATGTAAAGTTGGTCACTCGAAATTATGTCACTTACCAACGATTAATTCATAAAAAATCAATGTTATTTCCAGAACTCTTTTAAAAGTTAACTCCTAAACCCACCGTAGCATAAAATGAACTAAGGGAAAGTTGAGTTGCCGTGGTTGTATTTGTAAATGCATATTTTTTTATTCCAAAACCGGCCTCACCAAAAATACTGGGTGTCCAAAAAACTTTTCCATGAAAATTCAAAGCTGAATTTGCGCCAATGGACATCTTTGAGTTTGTCGTACTCAAGTAATGAATATACTCCATATCCACCCACTTTGGATAATCCAATCCTGGAATATAATTAAACAATCGATTAAAAACCTCTGGCATTGATCTAGCCCAAAATGCTCCAACGCCCATCATTCCTAACTCTTCTGAACCCAGTTTTACATCCTGATATGAAAGCATAAATCCAATGGCCTCATCTCTACCCCAAATCCCCGCGGGTGATCTGTACTTTAAATCGGCCGTCATAACCTTAAAATCATTTGATGAAGTTCCTGACGAGGTAAATATCTGACCACTGATTTGTTGAAAGTATTTAACACTTAAACCCCATCGCAATCGTGAGACAAGTGCATTATCCCACCCAAAAAGATCCTCAAACCAATAGTTAAAAGCTCCTTCTTGCATGGTCTTGGTTTCTCCATCTCCAGAGGTGACTGTTAAACGATAGGACAATTCACGGGCATTACCTCTAAAAAATTCGTAATAGGATTTATATTCTTCTTCCCCTTTTTTTAGAATTAAATAACTTTTATTAAGTTCATTACTTTTTTTTGCTAAAAAATTCCATTTAAACTCATTATTTTTTAAGTTTTCAACGGATTGTTGTGAACTGATTACTGTTGTTCCATTTGGTTTAAAGCCATAGACCTTAGGTGTTTCTTTATATGTAACCTCAGGAGTCGAGTCATTAATATAAATTCGAACATCTTCATTCGGCACTTTATTTAAAGTAAAATCCTGCCGAAAAAC
>DAIRER010000106.1:0-6602 GCA_036795495.1 Pseudobdellovibrionaceae bacterium
ATAATTCCTTATGGATCCCGCAAAGCTCGGCCCACCCTTCTGGAGAAAATTCAAGTTTTAATGCCGCTTTCTTTAGGGCTAAACTGGTGACGTTGATATCAATGGCATCGGCCGCGCGCTCGACATCGCTGACAAACATAATCATTTTCATAATCTCTTGATGAACTACGGCTTGAGACTTGTTGGCATGGTCTAATAAAAACATTTTAATTTCACGATATAGGTAATCTACTTGTTTATCGCGTTCTTTGATGGACTCGATCAATCCAGGATCATCTTGTTTAAAAAGATCGATGCTATCTTTAATCATTGAAATACAAATATCCGCAGTTCTAAGGATCTCTCGTCGGGCATAAGATGAAGCTAGGGCAGTGGATTGATAATTGTTCATGGTGAGAAATTGAAGAGAAAATTCATCTTTAGAATCTTTTGGAAAAAGTCGTTCTATCCAACGGCTCCCCACCTGAATGAAAGGGAAAAATAAAATGGCTGAAAAAATATTAAAAAACAGATGAAAGTTTGCAATTTCCCGTAAGGTACTTGATGAACTCCACATGGATAAGTTTAAAAGACCTTTAGTAAAGGGATAGGCAATCAGGACACTCAGAGCTTTATAAAACAAATGAGCCCAGGCCACTTGACGGCCAATATAATTACTTCCGGCGGCAGCAATCAATGCGGTGGAGGTGGTTCCAATATTTGCTCCATAGACCCAAAAGGCAGCATCATAAATTGAAATGGCTCCGGCAGAGGCTAATCCCATGGCAATACTGATCGTCACAGCACTAGAGTGAACAAAAGCACAAAAAGCAGTTGAAATTGCCAGAGATAAAAGCGGATTGTTTCGAAGAGTGATAAAAAAATCTTTCATGTGGTCTATATTTGCGTAGTGATTGCCGGCAGCTGAAATAAATCCCATTCCGAAAAAAACAAAAGCAAAACCCATAAGAACTAAGCCAATGTGACGTGGAGTAGGTTTTTTGCTTGCAAAATAAAATGTAAAAGCTCCCACAAAAGTTGGAAGAGCTAGTTCTGCTAAATTAAAACTTAAAAGTTGAACGGTTAAAGTGGAGCCGACAGCTGTTCCGATAATGACACCCATGACTTGAGAAAGGCTAATCACGCGCGCGGTGCCGAGCCCGACCAACATACTTGTTACAGCTCCAGAGCTTTGTAAAAGTGTCGTTAAGGAGATGCCTACAACAATGGCCAAAATATTATTCTGGCTCAACTTATTGAGCAGGGGTGCTATTCGATTCGAGAGGAGTTTCTCTAGTGAGTGGCTAGAAATACTCAGTCCGTAGAGGATAAAGGCAATTCCAGCTAAAAGAATAATCAAATAAGAGTTCTGAGTCTCGAGCATTTAAAAAGTGTAATTGAATGAATCTGAGTTGTCATCTTCTATTAGACAGATCTACCCACTTTTCTGTGCTCGGCTATGGTCATATTACTTAGGTCCTATTTCAATTTATTTACATGTCAATTTTAAAATGAACCCTTAGAATTTCATATTGAATAATAAGAAAAGGAATAAAAATATATGCAAAGAAATAAACTTCTATTCAAAGTGAGCTCTAATTTTAAAATTTTTATGGTTTTATCTATTTTCTTTTCTGGAGCAGTGGCTTTTGCAGAGGAAATGTATGGTTTATTGATGGTTGTAAAGGGTGATGTGAAAATATTAAAAACAGATCAATCCGTTACGCCCGCAAAAGTTGGGGGGAAGATCTTGCCAAAAGATTCGATCGTTACTGGCGCGGACTCTCGAGCAAAAATCGTGATGTCGGATCGAAATGTGATCAATGTTTCTCCGGATACAAAGATGGAGATTTCAAAATACGTCAATGACTCAAAATCAGGATTAAAAGATGTAGAAATTAAGTTAGACCAAGGAAAAGTAAGAAATAATGTTGAGCAATCTTATGATGGAGAAAAAAGTAAATTTATCATGAAAACGCCCACGGCGGTGGCTGGAGTTCGAGGAACACAGTTTGTGACTTCATTTAATGCTAAGACCAATGTCAGCTCTGTGGTTGCGATTCGAGGACAGGTGACTTTTACTTCTATGGCTAATGGAAAACCCGTGGGAAGTCCTGTGGTTGTTTCAAAGGGTGAGGGTGTGAGTGCTGAATCAGGGGCTCCTGCACCTCAGCCTGCTCCGGTTTCAGCTAAAGAAATGAAAGAAATTGATCGAGAGACTTCTAGTTCAGGTAAAAAATCAGACTCTGCCAAGCAAGAGGGTGGACCGGGCACCTCCAATGGAGGGAATTCAGGAGAAAAAGGTGAGGGCTCGGGAGATAAAAAATCACCGTCAAGCTCTGAGGGTTCGAAGTCTGGTTCTGGTTCCGGTGGAAGTGCAAACATGGTTGATAGTGGAGATTTAAATCCAGGAATGGCCAGAGATATTAAATCTCAAGCTCCGCCTCCGCCCCCACCTGGATTTAATCAGGGAGGCCCTCGTCCACCCACACCTCCGCCCACAAATAATTTAGTTCGGGACATTATTAGAGAGAATAACGGAAAGACACGTGTGATCATCCAACCGAAAACTCCAACACCCAATCCATAAAGAGAATCAAATGAAAATAAAATTAATTCTATCTTTTGCAATATTAATGGGCTTTGAGCATTCTTCTTGGGCGCAAGATGTATTAGAGAAAAAAATTGAAAAACAACATTGGAAATTGGATTTTAGAAGTCAGGTCATCCAAGCTCCATCCATTTCTTTAACGATCGTAAATAAAGAATCAGAGCTGCGTACTCGTGTGAATTTACCAGCATCAGTTTTAGAAAAAGGACTTTGGAGTGGAACTTTTTCAGTACGTTTTGCAAAGGGGCTGAGTTCTTTAGATAATGTTGAGTTTATTACGGACAAGGGGCAACGTTTGGTTTTTGAATATGCCTCTGCAGGAAAGTACATTAACTTTGTTCTTTGGCCTGATAAAAAAGAGCAAAAGCAAATTGATGTTAAGCCCGTAGTTCCTGTCGTACCGGTGGCTCCCGTTGTTTCTGTTGTGCCTCCAAAAGAAGCGACTCCCAAAGGACCGACTCTTGCGGATTTAAAAAAAATTGAAGAAGACCGGCAGAAGATTGAAATGGACGAGGCCTTAAAACAAGCTCATCGTTTGGAGCAAATGCAAAAACAAACAGAGGCCCAAAAATTAGAAAATCAAAAAAAATCTATGATCGTGGCCGCTCAAGCGTTAGAATTTTATAGAAAAGCCAACTATCAAGAGGCCGCCGGAAAGTTTGAAGAAGCGAACCAGTTGGACCCAGAAAATTATGATTTTGTTTATCAACATGCCATTAGCCGTTATAAAATTGATGAATACAATAAGTCTTTAGCCCTGTTGGCTTTATCCGATGGTGCTGATGTGAATTCTTCGGAGCGAGCTTACTATGTGGCATTAAACCACATGAAGTTGAAAGAATATGATTTAGCTTTAAAGGAATTTAAAGAAATCGCAGAAGAAAATGATCCTGTGGTGAGTCCCTTGTCCTCATTTTTTGCGGGTCACATTGAATTTAAAAATCAAAAGTACCCTCAAGCTAGAAAATATTTCGAACAGGTTTTAGATCAATCTAAAGATCCTAAACTCGATAAACAAGCGGATGAAATGTTAGATCAAATTGACAATATGGAGGCCTTTCTTGCGGCTTCTCGAGAGCGATATAAATATTCATTATTTATAGGTCCTGTTTATGATTCGAATGTACTTAATATTTCTACCGGAAGTGTTGCCACGGACGTAACTGCGTGGAGAGCTAACTATGGTGGAAATTTTGTTTATCATATGGTCAAAGAATTGGATTGGTCTTGGGATTTTGAAATCAGTATGAATGATTATTACAGTTTGGATTCCTCTTTTAAATCCAATGCAACATTGCAGGCGGCGGATGCCTTAGAGTTGAATTTGAATTTTCCCATCTATTGGGGAAAGTGGACGTTCTCTCCAGCCTATAAAAATATTTACATTGCTCCAAGTGGTGGAACTCGTATTTCAGCAATCTCTTCGATGGTGGGTGGAATTGAGTGGGCCCATGCTTTATCTCAAGAATGGTTAGGACGTTATAAAGGTGAGTTCACCTCGGATGGGTATTATTTAGCAAGTTCTGAAGATGACAACCAAGCGGGAACACGAACGACGTTGAGTGGTTCCTTCACTCGATTGTTAGATCTCCGGGGGACTCGTTCATTTACAACAGATGTCAGTTATTTGATGGCTAACACCACTGGAAAAAACTATCGATCCACAAAGCCAGCTTTGGGTTTTACTTATGGTTATGTGGGATATTGGAAGCAGCCCGGTTCTTTGCGTTTGGATTTTTCTTCACAAGCGTACGCCGAAGCTTCGACCACGCGAACAGATCAAGTGATCGGATTGAGTGTTACACAACAGAAAAAAATGAACGATCGTTGGATGATGTCATTGGTAGGAAGTTACAATCTCAGCCAGTCTGGTGTGGAAAGCTACAATTATAACAAATTTAGTTTCTCAGCATTGTTCACTTACTCACAAAGTGTTCTAAAGGATTAGATTAGAGGTGATGCGGCACCTTTAGGTTATTGGCAAAAGGCCGATTTTAAGGTTTATGGATTGTGTTTTCAATAGTAATTAGAAATTTTTTAGCGACGGCAATTGATTCTTGGATATCATTTGGAGTTATTATTTCGTCTCCATCTAAATATCTTTGGATAGTTGCATATTGGGTAAGACTTCCAATGCCAAGCGGTAAAACTTTTGATATTTCTTCGGGTAATTCATTGATTAATATGTCTAAATCATGAGTGAGTGGGACCGACTTTTCATTATATATAAGAAAAGCTTTTATTGCTTTTTCTATACTTTGTTGCGCTAAATATAATATTGTTTCAGGTCGATACTTTGGTGCAGTAAAAAGAAATTCAGCAGAGTAAAGATCATCTATTGCTACTTTGAAAATTTTAAAACTAGTTTCCTTTTTATATTTTTGATATCTAAATTTAGTCATTCAGCATCCAGCAAGGATAAATTTCAATTCCATTTTGTGAAATCTCTTGATCTATTGGGTTGTCATTCAAGTTACGTATGTGTTCTGAATGATTTCTAAAAATTATATCTAATGGAATCTTAATTTTTGTGCGGTTCTCAAAAAAATCTAAACGAACTGTTTTTTTGTCAACGTGGTCTGGAAGAATGACAGCGAGATCAATATCTGAACTATTTGTTGCAAGACCCTTAGCTATGGAGCCGAAAACCAAGATTTTACATTCAGAGTTTTTTGATACAATATCTGCAGTCAATATTTTTAAAGCGGTTTTTAGCTCTAATTTATTCTTTGGTTCAAGTAATTCATTTTTTAATATTTCTGCAAGTCCCATTGAATACGTTCTAACATAAAAAAAATCTAAATCAATCACAGAAGTTAATAGAGTCCATTTTTATTGGTTTTTTGAAAAGTTAGGTAACTTTTCGGATTCTCTTGCTCACTGGTGTCCCCATTCTTGTTGTTCGAAATTAAACCACCAGTTTTGTCTTTTAATAATATTAAAACCCAAAATAATTTTTACTGATGGAATCTCATTTTGAAGTATGGATAGATCATAGGCAAGAACGTAAATGTCATTGAAGACATTTTGATTAACAACAAGAGCTTTCATTTTGTAAATAGCTGATTTTAGTTTTTTGTTTGCCCCATCAGTTATCTCTAAGCTCTGAATAAACTGAAAATTTTCAGGATAATTTTCAATAAGTTTTGGGTCAACGAGAGTGTCACCAGCACCAGTATCAAATAATGAAGTGATATTTTCGTTGGCAATAGAAACGTCAAAGCCGAACCATTGATTATTAAAAATAATTAGAGCACTCTTTTTTTTTGTCTTTAAAAAATCTGTTGTGAATATTTTATTCTGCATATCGATCATAAAATTCTTCTTTATAAAGAATCACGCCTTATTTCATTTTTATATGCGCTTGGCTTATGAAAATAAAGAGGTTTCTGAAATCAAGGAAGAACACAACCTATCGGATCAAATTATATTTAAGTTTCTCAAAAAACTGGATGATATGGGCTTAATTATTCTTCAGAAAGAAAATAAATTTACATTTGTTGATGGTCCCGCCACGCGGCTTCGAACATCAGGTACGCAGTTGGATCAAATAAAGTTTGAGGCCACCCTTAAACTTTTGGAGAAAGTTCGAAATCAACCCGGTGGTTTTTTGGGTGGCGGTATTTTTCTTTTAGATGAAAAACAACTTGAAAATATGCACGCAGATATTTTTACTTTTCATGATAAATACTCAAAAATTTCAATGGAAAATAGATCCGCGAAAAAACATAAAATCAAAAAGTCTTTTTCAACACAAACAACTATGATTTTAAGTAGTCCGGATACGCTATTTGATATTCAAACATAAAATGCACTATAGGATAATCGATAGGTTATTGGCAAAAGGCTGGGGCGGTTAAAGGAGCCGATGTCAATCCGGGTTGGCCATTGGCTCCTGTTCCAGTTAGCGAACCACCATTCAAATAATAAATAAAATTGGGATAGGGATTGCTCGCATTAGTGGGACATACATCAATATCTACAGAACCGCCACCACCGCCACCACCATTTG
>DAIRER010000565.1:0-1313 GCA_036795495.1 Pseudobdellovibrionaceae bacterium
AGCTGTTCACTGGCTGATCTTGGGCTTTACCCTTTTGTCCCTAGACGGTCCCCCAAAATGAAGGCTCTAGAGTGATCCCGTGTTTGAAGACTCATGAAGGTTAGGTGGTTTCCTTCTTGAATCTGGCGAGGCTGAATTAAGCCTCGCTTTTTTTTTGCCCTCATGCTAAGGCCTCATCCCTATGAATTCCAATCCCATCCCCTTTTCAGATCAAGATTTACAGTTTGAGTACCCAGAGTCCTTAACCGCTACCGAACCCTCAACTCAACCCCGGGTACTTATAAATGAGCGAAAAGAAAATCAACACACAGAAACTTTAAGTTCAGATAGCCAAAACCCTGAAAACCAAAACCCTGAAAACCAAAACTCTGAAAATCAAAACCCTGAAAATTATGAAATTCAAATCAAAGATTTGATCGAAAAATTTAATCCTGGGGATGTTTTAGTGCTTAATGAAACTCAGGTTTTAAAAAGACGGGTCTTTGTCGAGCGTCGTGAAATCTTATTTATAAAAGAAATAAAACCCCAACTTTGGGAGGTTTTATTTCCTGTTCGTGGAATGTCTGTCGATGATTCCTTGAACTTGCCAGAGGGTAAAATAATGACGTTGGTGGAAAAATCAAAACCCCAAGTCGTCAGAATTTCTGAGGCCTTAGATGAAGCCTATTTTGAACGTCATGGAGAGGTTCCACTTCCTCCTTATATTCAAAAAAACAGAGACCAGCGCCACAGCCGTAAAGAAGACGATCGTTGGTATCAAACCGTTTGGGCCAGAAATAAAGGAAGTCTGGCGGCACCGACCGCGGGGCTTCACTTTAAAGAACATCATTTAGAAAGATTGCGAGAAAAAGGGGTTTTGATTCAAAAAATGACTTTGCATGTGGGGCTGGGAACTTTTTTACCTATTCAAGGAACTCTTGAAACTCATAAAATGCACAAAGAGTATGTCGAGGTCCCAAGATCCACATGGAATGAAATTATAAAAGCTAAACAGGAAGGGCGACGCATCTGGGCCCTTGGCACAACTGTAACCCGAAGTTTGGAAAGCGTATTTTTGGGAATGCTAGAAAAAAACGAGCAGGGTCATTATTGTGGGGAAACGGATTTATTTATTAAGCCCGGTTTTGAATTTAAAGTGGTTGATGTTTTGATGACCAATTTTCATCAACCTCAATCCACTTTGCTGGCCTTGGTCTTTGCTTTTGCCGGCATTGAGAATGTCAAAAGAGCTTATTCTTGGGCCATTGAAAAAAAATTTCGATTATTTTCTTATGGTGATTTGAGCGTTTGGAAAAAGAACGATCCAGATTCTA
>DAIRER010000566.1:0-1312 GCA_036795495.1 Pseudobdellovibrionaceae bacterium
CCTCTATGGTTGGCCTTTCCAGGCACATTTGACTAACAAAAGCAGCTCCCACATTGAGGTCCTGCAACCCCGCCTGCCGTAGCAGACGGTTTAGGCTGTTCCCCGTTCGCTCGCCACTACTAAGGGAATCTCTATTGATTTCTTCTCCTCGGTTACTAAGATGGTTCAGTTCACCGAGTATACCTCGTTCATGCCTATTTTATTCAGCACGACGTACTCCGAGTTAATCGGAGGGGTTACCCCATTCGGACATCTCCGGGTCAAAGCTTGCTTAGCAGCTCGCCGAAGCTTATCGCAGCTGGCCACGTCCTTCATCGGAATTCCAAGTCAAGGCATCCACTCTTCGCCTGTAACGTAACTTATTTCTATAAAAATAGAGAACCAATTACTTTAACCAGTAATTGGTAATAAAAATTGAAATTACAATTCAATTAAACAACTTTAACTAACTAACTTAACTAATAATTGATGATCGCCTAATTTTCAATGTACAATGTCCGTTCACTCTATCCAAGGCCGGACATAGCTGTGAAATCACAGTCTGGCCTAATAAAAAGGGTGCGCTTCTGCACACCCTCAAATTCAAAAGTTCTAAAAGATAATCAGTATTTTGAATTAGAGGCTGTGCAATAGGTTTGTATCATGTAAATTATCGAATAAAGCCCGGTCATTATATTCAGAGGCTTTTTTTAAGTCAATAGATTTTTATCACTTTTTAACATTGCAAAAAATAAAAAGTGATTTATAGATAAATTTCGCACAAAAAAATCGACTTCTAGACGCCAAAAAGAGGTCCCAGATAATCTCTCATAAAGGTCTGAAAAGTGCCAAAAAAGTACATTAAAGACAAAACAAAAGACAAAATAGCAACAATAACAAGCATTGTATAAGTTCCACCAGCTCCAAAAATTTTATCAGCCCATGCAACATCGCCTATGATATGCTTAATCTGCAAACGATATTTCACAATTAAAACCGAAAACGATATCCCTAAAATTAATACAAAATAACGACTCATAAGAAAATTATACATCCACAGAGAAAAAACGACAACACATCCGACCTAAATAAATGGTGGGCGATCGTGGACTTGAACCACGGACCTCGTCATTATCAGTGACGCGCTCTAACCACCTGAGCTAATCGCCCTAATTTTCAAATCACAACTTGCAAACTTTTATCACAATCAATCGGATTTTACAAGAAAATTTTTCAAGAAGTTCTACATACAAAAAAAAACACCAAGCCACAAAGACTTGGTGGAGCCGAAGGGAATTGAACCCTTAACCTCCTCGGTGCAAACGAGGCGCTC
>DAIRER010000107.1:0-6573 GCA_036795495.1 Pseudobdellovibrionaceae bacterium
TTTTTTTTCTACGACCAAGTCAGTTAAAGAATACCCATGAATTGTACTTTCATCAAGGGCAAAGGCATCACTCATCAAACTTGATTTTGCAATATAGTAACTTTTCGTGTTCTTTTTAATTGGAGCCGAACTCCAATTAAGTGAAAAAACCTCTTTATCTTGGTCGTCTTTTAAAACAAGCTGATTGTCCATCTTAGAAATTTTTGAATTTTTTGCTTCATAAAAAGCAACTTTTGATTCTTCAATTTTTTTCAATAATTTATTTAAATTTTCAGCATTGACATTAAAATTCTCTTTGGATTCAGAAAGTTCCCACGCTGTTCCCTTTTTTGTAAAGTTAAATTTCTTTAGCCCCGTAGAAAGCTCTATCTTATGGGTGCTGGACACATTTACTTTAAATGGAAGCTTAGGGTCTCTGAGCTTTATGGCCTCAGCATTTATCACATTGCTTAAGGAGACTGGATCTAACTTATAAATAGTATTTCCATTTTCGATATAAGCATAATGATCCTCTTTCATCTTTGTCACTCGAACAGCCCAAGAAGATATATTTTTTTCTGCATTTTTTTCTGAGCTTGAATCTTCTTTTAACTCTTCACTGTTTTCAAATTTTAAAGAAAGTTTGGCCAAGGGTTTATCTAATCCATAGGTTTTTAAAACTTGTGCGAGTTCTGACTTGGAAACATTTTCTTTTACAAGTTCATTGATATGAGCGTCTTTCAAACTGTCTAAAAGTTCTTTAACAAGACTCGGGTCCAAAACCCAATCCTTATTCTCAGGTAAAATCCACATAGACGCATTTAGATCTTTTTCGTTTTGATTTTTTTCGTTTAAGTTTTTCTCAAGCTTTATTTGTCCACTTTTATTTTCAATCAAAACCTGGCTAATTCTTGAAATTTTATGACGAAAAAGGGACTTGTTTCTATAGTCGTTGACCTTTTTATCTAGTTTAGTCTGCCAAGCAGAGGAGGCTGTTAGCACTTTAGTTTCTGAACCTTTTTTTACATAGGCATTAAATTCAAAATTTTGAAGATTTGAAATTTGAAGTTCTTGAGACTCCCCTGCTGTATTTTTAAAACGGATGGATCCCTTGGGTTGATCTAAACCATAAACTTTCCAGTCAATAGAGTCTCCCTCTGCAACTTGATCCGTAGATTTTTCATCAGTCACTGCAGTTAGCAACTCTTCAACCATTTTGGGGTCAGCTTCATCTTTTAAAGGCTCTGCCACATCCCAACCCTCATTGGATCTTTTTAAAAGAACTGACCATTGAGGCGTTGTAATTTGAATCTCAGAAATTTGATCTTTGTCTAGAGTAATGAGTTGAGATTCTACCTTTTTTTTCTCTTCTTTTTGGGTTTCATTTTTCACATCCCAAAAAGAAACCCCACCCAAAATCAAAATTAAACCAATTAAAAACCAAAGTCCTCGATTTTTCATTAAGCACTTCTCCTTCTATGCCAAATAAAAATCCCACTGGATAATAACAAAAGCGGTAGAGGAATAATAAATCCTAAAACCATCAGTCTAAAATTATCACCCGTCAGTTGAATTTTAGTGATCTCGGGTTCTTTTGGCGTCACGCTGATCATACTCTCATCCTGAGCCAAATAAGATAATGAATTCAATGCCAAATCTCGATTGGCTCTTTGCATGATCATTTGATTATTTAAAAAATCAGCATCTCCAAAAACCACTAAACGAAATTCCTTACTAGCTGCATCTTCTTGAAGTTTTCCAGTGACCGAGGCCGCGATTGTGAAATCACCGGGGCGACCTTTAGCATTTTCTGAAAGCTCATTTAATGCTTGTGCATTATTGGCTTTAACCAACTCATCAATGCTAATACCCGACTGAATGTTTGGTGTTCTTTCTATAGAACTCGCCATATTAAACATTGTCGATTCACTTTTTGAAAAAACTTTTGTGATCGGACTTGTTGGAGAAAAACCTTCTCCTATCGTTACGTAACTTAGCCCTTTAGAGGTTAAACCCATTTGATTCACGACATAATCCGTATTGATTTTTAGACCCACAGTCGAAAATATCTTCTCTAAACCCAAAGTTTTATTTTCTAGAGCAACAAAAAGTGTTCCTCCATTTTTCATATAATCCAACAAACTATTGACTTCTAGTTCTGAAAAATCATAACGAGGTCCCACCAAGGCTAAAATATTGGCATCTGCTGGAATTTTTAAGTCTGTAGAAAAGTTAAGAGGCTGAACTTGATATCCATTTCCTTCGAGAATAGTTTTAAAAGTACTCAAGCCTTCAGCTTGAGTATCTTCAAGTTCATATTCCTTATGCCCAGTCACAAAATAAACCTTTTGGACTTTTTCTTTAACCACTCGAACAATGGCATTTGTTAACTCTTGTTCATCAATTTTATCAATTCTGTTTTTTCGCCCCTTATAAGTCACAAAAACAACGCCACTGCCCTTATCCACTTCATATTGTTTTGCTAAATCAGGTCGTTCATTCACTTCAACATAGTCCAATTGAACAAAAGAACTGTGATCCTGATAGCGTTTTAATAAATCTCGAAACTGTTTTCGAACCTCTTCTATCCCTTGGGATCCCTTTTTGTAAAAGAAAATGACTTTCATATCCGAATCTAAACCCTTAACAATTTTTATAGATTGATCCGAAAGGGAGTTAATCCCCGACAAAGAAAAATCAAAAGTTTTGATATGCCGAGCGGACATAAAGTTTGCTAAAACAAGCACAACAAAAAACAAAAGAATCATGGTACCCATGCTCATCCCTTGTTTGGTTGTTTTCATCGAAAAAAACTCGCCCAAAAACTTTCTTTCTTTAACAAGAGCCACCCCTAAAAATACTATGGATAAACCTAAAAAGATCCACATAAAGGGCATCCACTCCCTAAGTAAAAATCTAGTCACTCCCAAGGCGGCCATACAAACAATGGATCCAACAATAAATAATTTTCCAAAATTACTCATATCAATTACCTCCAACGAGTTGCTTCAACAACTCTCTCTGATAAAAACGTAAATAACGCAATCAAACTCACAAAGAAAACCAAGCCATTGGTTCGAACCGTTCCCTCTACAAAACCCGTTAGATGGGTGTTTAAAGAGATATGCTCAAAAACTTTTCGAGCGGTTTCTGAATCGGCCATTTCTGCACCAATCCCCACAAACCAAACGGCGATATTGAAAATGACGGAAAGCACATAGGCCACAATCCCATTTTCTGTCAGAGCAGAAGAAAATAAATTCATAGCGGTGTAAACAGCGCCCACAAAAAGAAGCCCTCCAAAAGCAATTCCCAATTGAAGAAAATTAACTTCCGCAACCGTCGCTGTCATTACAGGATAAGCCAGTGCCACACCCAAAATTCCCATGACGGCCACCAGAGCGGCAAGATACTTTCCAAAAACAATTTGCCAAGACGTCACAGGAGAGGTGAGCAATAAATCAAAGGTTCTTAATTTTTTTTCTTCTGCAAAAAGCTTCATTGTTAAAGCTGGAACAATAAAAATCAGAATCAAATTCAAATAGGAAAGTTCTCTTAAAAAAACTCCATAGTGAATATTCATCATCTGCTTTGGAACTCCCGGCTGCATCATAAAAGTTTGTGATTGATCTGCAAATTGTTTTAATAAAGCCGGAAAAACCCAACTCAAAACAAGAGCCACCAAAAAACCAATGATATAAAGACCAGGAGTTTTATAATATCCCTTTACTTCTTTTTTAAAAATAGTCCAACAGGCATTCATATTCTTTGCTCCTTAATTTCCATAAGTTAACTTTAAAAAGACATCTTCTAAATCCATTCGGCTGGGTGTGAATTCCAAAAGACCGTAGCCTTGGTTCACTATGCGATGAGAAATGGCATCCATGATCTCTTCGTTGCCATCTACATCTACGTCCCATTCTCGATTCGAATTTCCGGAATGAATTTGGCGAACCCCTTCGAGTCCTTCTAAAACTTTCTTAAGATCTGCAATCTCTTTACGACTTCTTAAATGCAAGCGCGAATGTCCTTTTTCTCTCATAGATAAACTTTGAATTGTATCTTGAGCCACAATTTCACCGCGATGAATGATAATAATCTTTTCACAGGTGGCTTGAACCTCTGGTAAAACATGTGTTGATAGAATGATCGTGTGTTGCCCTCTGAGATTTTTAATTAACTCTCGAATTTCAGAGACTTGTTTTGGATCTAGTCCCACGGTAGGCTCATCTAAAATTAGAACTTCTGGATCAGACACAATAGCCTGAGCAATTCCAACACGCTGACGAAATCCTTTGGAAAGATTTTGAATCAAACGATTTTGAACCTCTCCTAAATTTGTTTTTTCAATGGCGTTATTTACAAGCTGATTGATTTTTATTTTTGGAACAAGTTTTAATTCAGCGACATATTTTAAATAATCTTTCACATACATGTCACCATAAACAGGAGGCGTTTCTGGCAAATATCCGATGCGTTTTTTGACTTCAATTGGGTTTTCAAAAACATCATATCCAGAAACTTTTGCAACCCCAGAAGAGGGGGCCATAAATCCTGTGATAATTTTCATTGTTGTAGACTTCCCAGCGCCATTGGGCCCTAGAAAACCAACGACTTCACCTTTTTTTATTGTAAAATTCAAATTATTAATGGCTCTTCTTGAGCCATAGTCCTTTGATAAGTTTTCGACCACGATCATCGAGAGTCCTCCCTATTTATAAAAATTAAGTTTTACATTTCATTAAATATATCAGGCTAATCATATGCAGGTCCTTGGATCTGTCAAGAGTGTTGACGCAAACAAAAAGTTTGCTTCTTCATTGCTGGACAGCAACAGCTCAAAGGCTAATTTTTACCACAAAACTCAAGCTGGATCTTGAGTTCTTTTTTTCGTTGTCGATAGAGATCGCACTATGGAAAATAAAGACATACTGATTTCAATTTTTGAAAACCTCATAAACGACTCCTCTTTTCCCAATGAAAATGATGCCGATTTTATCGATCGAGTCACATTTCATTACTTACATCATCTGAATACGAAGGGACACATTCCTTACATTCATTTTCATTTGGTTAAGCAGGATATTTTAGAAGAGGTCACTGAAATTTACCGCAAGAAAACCTATGGCCATTTTTCGCTGAAATCCTATCGAAAAAATAAAAAATAGCCTCTACTTTCACTAAAGTTTGCAAAAGCTCCGTCTAAAGATCCCTCTAAAGGTCCAAAGTAGAACTCCATTTTGGTCCAGATTTTGGCCTTGTGCGGTAAATACATATAAAGTTTTAAAAATAATTTCCGATGGTTGACCTATGAAAACACGCAACATGACATACAGCAAAAGAGGTCCTTTATGAAAATCACCGAAGTTAAAGTCTTTCCTGTGAATGAGGAAAAGCTAAAAGCCTATGTTTCTCTAACCATTGACAATTGTTTTGTAATTCGTGATTTGAAAGTGATCCAAGGTACGGCAGGACTATTTGTAGCTATGCCTAGCAAAAAAAGAAAAGATGGGGAGTTTAGGGATATTGCCCACCCTTTAAATCAAGAGACTCGAGAGATGATTGAAAATTTAGTTTTTGAAGCGTATGAGAGGGAAGTTAAGAGTATGGGAAGTACTCTGAATCACCTTCAAAGGCCAAAAACGACGGGGGAAGATTCGGAATAGCCTCTTTCTTACAAACTGTACGGGTTCTGCTCACCACCAACAGTTCAAAAAGCCAACCGCAAGGTTGGTTTTTTATTTTGACCAATCTCGTTAACTATTGATTAATTTTATCAAAATCACTATCGTCATTTTTTAATTCAAGCAGTTGGGGTATCGCCAAGTTGGTAAGGCAATGGATTTTGATTCCATCATTCGCAGGTTCAAGTCCTGCTACCCCATCCAATTTTCCTGGGTCCATACCGGAGACATGGGGTTCTACGGTTCTACTCACTCGATGGTGGAACTTTCCCTTTGATCTTGAAACATTAATTTCTTAAGATTTAACCCATGACTACAGAGAAAAAACAAATCGACTTTAAAGATTTACTTGAAGAAAAAAGAAAAAAACTGATTGAAGAACTCAAATTTGAGGGTCTCACCGTTCGGTTTGTTGATCGATCTGAATTTCGCAAATTGATTGATTATAATTATTCACGTGTATTTGGATCTTCGATGACCAATTACACACCGACCGAAGCTGAAATTGATCGAGCTACACCCATTTGGACACAATACCAAAATCTTCATACTGATTACTTAATTCTTTCTAATACTAAAGGGGATTACGTCGGTCACTTTTCTGGAGAAACTGAAGATCACAATACCTTCTATCTCAGAAATGCAGGAATACTCCCCGACTGGCGAAAAAAGAAAATTGCATCTCGTTTTGTAGATGCTTATCTTAAATATTTACATAACCTCGGATATTCGCGAGTCACAAGCCAACATCATGGAACGAACAATGCTGTTTTAATTATGATGCTAAAACTTGGCTTTCATATTTGTGGCGTTGAAACTAGGGAAGAATGGGGCGTTCTAGTTAAATGTGTCAAACTGCTGGCTCCAGATCGAGAGCCAATTTTTAAATCCGTGACAATGGGAAATAGAT
>DAIRER010000108.1:0-6552 GCA_036795495.1 Pseudobdellovibrionaceae bacterium
GAGGTTTACTTTAATCTTTCAGAGCAACCTAAGTTTAGATTTCCTGAATTTAAAGACCCACTTCTTGCAAATCAAAAAACTGACAACTCTAATAACAATAATAGTACTGATAATATCTTTGGGATAACAAATTAAATGATATGCAAGACAACAAAAATGACCTTGCTATTTTAGAACTTGAAAAGGGAAATTATGCTGAAGCTCTTCGATTTGGGCTTCTCCATCCCTACGACCTCGGAAGATGTTTTTTATTTCTTTATAAAACAAAAGAATTAAAAAACATTTTAAATCAAATCTGTCAGGATAAAGAACTTATCTTTTGTGAACTTCTGAAAATTCAACAACTTCGTATGCAGGGCGCCTCAAAGCAAGCCCTGGACTACCTTCAAGAACAAATCTCAAAAAATAAAAATATTTTCTTAGAATCCGAAAGACTGCCTCTACGACTCTCCGGTGAGGCGTTTTTGCAACTCGCTTCTTGTCATTTTAATGCCGGAGAGTATCAAGCGGCGATTCATTTGTGGCAAAATGCCTTTGAGAAATTTGAAAGCGCAGATCGTCCTTACAGAATGGCGTCAACGGCTTTTAATATTGCCGTAGCAGCCTCTTATTTAAATCTTTTAGAAATAAAAAACTCTTGGCTATGGACGGCTCAAAATCTTTTAAAGAACTTAGATTTTAATTCTCTTGAAAATTCCATTGAATTATTTTTAATTGAAACTGACGTTGCCTCTCAAAATTATCGTTCCGCATTGAACCTTGGAGAAAAATATCTAAAAAAACATGGAACTTCTGAAATCCAAAAAATTCTCTGCTACCAGGCTCTTTGTAGATGTTTTTTAGAAGCTGGAGAGGTTAATCAATCCCTAAAAATGGCTAAATTGTCGGAACGTCTGATTCAACAGAAAAATTTTAAACAGTATGAGCCCTTTCAGATCGCCTTAGAACTAGAACTTGAAACAGTAACTCTTTCCTTAAATCACACAAAAAAATTCTTTGAGGCCTCAATTAAAACCATGGACCCCAGAGCAAAAAATAAAATTCAAAAAGCGCAAAAATTCTACAATTATTTTACCAACAGAGAATTCCATATTGATGGCTTGCTCATAAATTCAAATTTAGAATTTATTTTTTATAATGCCATTGAACAAAATACCTTAGAAAAACTGACCCTCATAACGGAATCCCTCGAATTAAAAGAAACTCTCTCCGCAACAGAAGAGATTCTTTATAATTTAGCAAAAGGACTTCTACATCCTTCAAAAAAGAAAAATATAAATTCTTTTAAAAAACCCTTTGAGCTCTCAAAAAAAACTGGACATAAAAGACTCGAACTCGTTGCTCTCTCACTGTGTGCGCAATCAGATCCCGAATATCTGCAAGAATGGCATTTATTTTACTCAAACCTCCCCGACGTCTATAAGAACTGGTTTCAAAGAACATTGGCAAAAACTTTAGGAGTATCGACTCCCTCCGCAGTGGCCTTTATAAACTCTACAACACAACAATTGCATATATTTGATATTCAACAAAGTTACCCCAAGTCCATAGTCCCCTTTAAAAAATCTTTGCTTATTTTTGAACCAACTTCTGAAGTTTATTTTTTAGGTCAAAAAATAAACTTCGGTAAATCCTCTCTTTTGTATGAAATACTCAAACAAATAGCCCGTTCTGAAAAAAATGGAATTCATAAAGAAACTTTAATTCAAAAAATTTGGGGATATGAATACAGCCCCCTTACCCATGACTCTCTTATTTATACAAATATGCGACGCTTACGAGAATGGGTTCCTATTGTATTAACTCAAGACAGATATCACCTGCCCAAAGAACTTCAATGGTCTTATTTTTTATCCAAATTGGATCAAGATCAAGATCAAGAACAAGATTATTATTCTTTACGCCCATCCAAATTGTTGACGCACCAAGAATCAAAGGGAACAGAAGAAAGATCCCACCAGCTGGTTAAACTTTTAAGAGATAAAATCAAAATTTCAAGAAGTGAAGCCGTAAAGGCATTACAAGTCTCAGAACGTACAGCGCTTCGAGAGCTAAATTCATTGCTTGAAAAAAAATACATTTCAAAATCCGGTGCTGGACGTGGAACAAAATATTATTTAATTAATGAAGAGGGATTTTAACATGATAAAAAAAAATAATTATTATTATATCATTTATAGGATTGCTTTTGGATTAATGTTTTTCCAAGCCTTAAACCCATCAAAGGGATTCGCTTGCAAACCATTTAAAGTGAAGTCAGAACATCCTAAAACACATGAAGTTCTTGTCGGAAATGCAGCCCCAATTTCGGAGTTTATATTTGTCACAAATGATCACAACCTACCCGATGCCGTAAAAATTGTGGAACTCAGCAGAGGAAATCAAACAGTTCAAGGTACAGTTGTTTATCGAAGGTTTAATAAAGACTTAGCTTTTATTAAAGTGACGGACCCCCTAAAAGACTATTGTCTTTTAAATTCTGCGGAACAAAAAAATGAAACAATACGTTCGTCGAGCCTTGCCGATTTTTCGGGCTTTGACCAACTTTTTGAAGATGAAGTAAAGTCTTTTGTTCATATTGTTTCCTATAATTCCTTAGGTTTAGAAGTCCCTGGCATTAAAAATGCGATTGAGCTATTGCCTCATATTTCAACACAATTTGTTTTAAGAGAATCTCTCAGCGGCTCTATTATATCTAAAAACAACCAACTATTAGGAATTGTTTCTCAAGCGACGCCTCAAGGAAGTCTTTTAGCAATACCCGCTTTTGACATTCAAAAAACATTAGCAGATTATCTCAACGAAAAAGAGCTCAAACAAAATTATCAATACAGTTACGATACAAAGAATTTTCAATTTTTTGGTTTGATGGCCAAAAGAGATGAATCGGAAAGTGTGTTTTACCAAGGTGGAAATCCCCATGAAGGCACAAATCGGAAACAATTTATTCCGCTCAAAAATAATTTCGAAAAAAATCGATTCGTAAATGGTTTTGAAAAAACACCTCAAGGGGTTTACGCTGAACTTTCCAATATAGATATTCTAAAAAAACATCAGCCCATTCTGGCACAGATGTTATCTGCAAATGATTCTACAACTGTTTTAATTCAGTCCATTGATGGAATAGAAATTACGGGGATATTGCATTTACTAAGAGTTTTGGAATCCTGCGGTTCCTGTGTTATTGATAACTTTTTTGTCCAAATTCATAAACATAACGATATTGAAAACAAATATCTCAAATCAATGACAGCTCTTTCCTATTTAAGAGAACTTCTTATACGCAATTCAACAAATGAAAATACGATGCTTGAAGCTTTAGATGATGTTAATAGGGCGTTAATAAAAGTATATCGAGAATATGATGTTTTTGGCGTTGTCTCATCACGTTCAACAGATCATTTAAGTAAAAAAATGACTCAACTTGAAATTCTACTTTTTAAAAATTATCTTACGGAAAGAGAAATTCAACTCATGAAAACCTTGTGGGATCTTTTAATCTTTTAATCGTTGAATCGGTACTTGCGCCAAAGCACACGACTCAAATCTTCGCGTTTCATCACCGTTAGAAAATCAATACAATGAAATTCCTCATCCCATGCGGGTTCTCCAGCAACGACAGCCCCTATTTTTCGATAGGTTTGAAATAAAGAGGGCAATAAGTCTTTGACTTCTTTTTGTTCCACTTCGGTCACTGGTGATTTAATCAAGCGCAGCCACAATTTAAGTTGCGGCAATGTGAATTCTTCGGTCGGAGGCGAATCAAAGGTCTTTGAAATGGAGCCTTCTGATTCTAGGTATCGATAGATCAAGGCCGCCTCACGGGGGTTCTCGGTCTTAATGCTGGCACAACCAAAAACAATCTGAGAATCAGTGGCAATCATATATTCAGCAATTCCACCCCATAGTAGAGAAATCGTAATTCCATTACGAAACTCTTTTTGAATACAGGCTCGACCCAATTCCAACTTATTTCCAGAATGAGAAAGAATATTTTTAAGATCAAACTCTCGTGCCGAGTAAAAGGATTTAGAATATAGGCTTGAATTCAATCGATAAGTCCCAACCAATCGATTTGTCTTTTTATTTATAATAATCAAATGATCACAGTAAAGATCAAACTCATCCACATCTATACCCGTTGGATTTTTTTTACCGATCATTTCATGATGAAAAACCTCATAACGCAGCTTTAAGGCTGACTTTAATTCTTCAATGGTGGATGCTGTTTTAAGAACATAGGGACCAATTTCTTTAAAAATCTCAACTTTAGGTTTAAAACGATGAATTTTATGGGTTCTCATTTGGTACATGGATTGAAATGATGAAGAGACTGATGCCAACACATTGACCTCCTTGTAATGATAAAGCTCTTTGTTAAAAACTTTAGCAAAAAATGTGTCAAGGTGGTGTTAGAACTCAGTAAGGGTTCTGTTAGGACTTGGACGAGATACATCTTTACTATCTATAAAATTAACTTTCTGGCAGTTCGTTTCTAACTGAATTCGTATAAATCTCATCTTAAGATGAATTAAACCGTTGATTTTATTAACAATAAAAAAATCATTTGAATTCACTTTTAAAAACAAATGATTTCGCTGAAAATAAAGGAAAGGGAAAAATCATGGATAATTCGTTTGTTACACAATATTACAAATTTTTTTTAATTTTTATTTTAACAGCAACGTCCGTTTTATTTTTTCAAAACTGCTCTCAAGATTTTAAATCGGAAAACGATCTTCCAAATACTCAACAATCATCAAGCTCAAATGAAGACGCAGATATCATTGTTCAAGATGATGGATCTACAATACCTCCGGCTACAGATTCTGAGGAAATCTCATGTGACGGATTCAGTATGCCGGGAAAAATCGTAGAGGTACAGACAGACCTACCAGGAACAAGGCTTTCACAAAACACCTACTCACCCGCAGATGGAAACGTTATCTACGCATTTAAGATGACGGTTCCAGAATCAACAGGCTCATCAGTACGTAGTATTACTGCAACAAAAACAACCAACATGATTGGTTCAAAACGTGTCGTTATTTCAAAATGTAAAGGAGACTACAACACGGCGGGCAAACATTATGGCTGTCATCAAATTGGTACAGAGACAACCACAGTGAAATACGCCCTAAACTATTCTACAGTTGAAGCTCCAGAAAGCAATTACTGTCATTTGACTCCGGGTGTTTGGTGGGTCAACATAACTGCCAGAAATTCTTTAGATTCAGTAGCTTTAAGTACCTGCTCGAACCCAAGCAACTGCAAATTTTATTTGCAAAGCAATTAACTTTAGATCAGTTAATAAACATTATAATAGGCAATAATTTTTCTCAACCGAATTCAAAAATGTCTCAATTTGAGAATATTAAAACAAACTTCTAATGAATACAAAATTCAGTAGATTATAATGTCGTTCGTATTTATAATCTATGTTGGGGGGATGATTAAAATGTATTTAAACTTCAATAAAGCAAATAATAGGAACGGTTTTTCATTGATCTCTACAATGATAAGTGTAGGGATTTTTTCTATAGTTTCTCTAGGTATTTTGTATGCCATTGCTAGCTCCATGGACGCACTAAAACATTTTAAAAACTTTGAAGATGTTTCCAATAATGTCGAAATGGTCTCTGGACTTTTATCAGATCCCAATTACTGTGGACTTCATTTTAATGATCTTGAAATTCCATCCAGCATGAAAAAAGATGATTTAATCAAAGATTCTATCGTTATAAAAGATTTGGATATTGATAACAAATTAAATAGCCCCTTATTTGAATCAGGCACCCAAATTTCCCCAGGATTAAGCTTACAATCACTTCGCTTAGTCACGATGAAGCCGATCAGTTCAAATCGAATATTAGGTGAAGTTGTTCTAAAATACTCTGCCTCGAGTGGAATGTTAAAGACATTTGAACGAAGAGTCCCCTTGTTTTTATCTGTTACAGTCGTCTCAGGCCAAACACTGATTGATGGCTGTTCAAAAAGAAATGAATTGTTAGGATACAGCCCCACTGAAGGATCTGATAGTTTAAAACCCAACGGTATATTTACAGCAGAAGATCTTGTAGAAGAAGCTTCAAATCGAGAACTTAAAGCTGCTGTTCAAGTTAAAGTCCTAACAGCACCAGCCCTAAAATCCCGAGTTTGTAATGCCAGTTTTTCAGATGCTTATAATGTTAAAATGGAAAAAATTACTGGAATTATGGTAACCAAAAGTAAAGACATAAAGATTACCGACGGATATAGAAAGGGAGACATTTTATGTAACCTTGGTAAAAATGGACGCTGTAGTGCTAAGTTTTTATATATAGAACACCAAGCTGGGGCTGTCATAGGCTATTGCACGGGCAAAAGTTATGCAAACCTTTTTTCAAAAGAAGGAGATATAGTTTTTGAAGTGGGTAGCGATGGACTCAGAGTCTCTGGCGCCCTTGAAGGAAAAGATTACGATGATGTTGACGATACTGGGACAAAGACTTTTTCCTGGTATAAATAATTAAAACTGGCCCCTAAAATTGTTGATGCGCTCTTAAACAAATT
>DAIRER010000109.1:0-6536 GCA_036795495.1 Pseudobdellovibrionaceae bacterium
ACACATAAAGACATCACTTGTCCTTAGATAAAAAAGCTGAGATGGAATGGAGATGCAAAACACACTAAAAATTAAAAATCATTTATTGGGCAATCCTCAAGTAAAACCTACATTTTCTCTCAACCTTGAGCTCACAAAAGAACAAATCCTCTCTGTTTCAGACCCCCGAGCCTTAAGGGGTTTAATCGCCTTGATGGATATGTATGCCGTTCTTGGAGGAGCCGCCTCTCATTACGGTGGCCCCGCGTCTTTGGCAGAAATCAACTCCGCCCTCTATGCCCTTGTTTTTGAAGAGGCTCAAAATAAAAAACTTCCTTGGAATGAATTGTATCATCTCATTAATGATGCTGGTCACTGCGAAAACGGCCTCTACGCCCTGAGGGCGAATTATAAATGGGGATTAGACCTTGCCGACTTAAAAAAATTTAGATCTCTTGAAAGCCCTTTAACGGGGCATGGTGAAGCCCATTGTTTTCCCGAAGGTGTTCTATTGAGTAACGGCCCTCTAGGTTCGGCCTTTCCTCAAAGTCAGGGCTTAGCGCTTGGTGAAAAACTATCTGGAAAAAATCGAGTGACCATTTGTACAGTTTCAGATGGCGCCAGCATGGAGGGTGAAGCCAAAGAGGCTTTTGCCGCTATTCCAGGCCTTGCACAAAAAAACTTATTGGGTCCTTATATTGCTATTATCAATGATAACAATACAAAACTCTCAGGACGTATTGATAAAGATTGTTTTTCGATGAGCCCCACTTTTGAAAGTCTTAGCGCTTTGGGATGGGAAGTTCTATCTCTCGAAAATGGAAATCGATTGCAGGATTGTTATTTACAAATTCAAAAAGCCATTCAACTGGCAAAAGAAAACCCCTTAAAGCCTATTGCCATTCATGCCAAAACAGTGAAAGGCATTGGAACAAAAGCTACGGAAAGTTCATCTTCAGGTGGACATGGATTTCCAGTAAAGTCTCCCAAAGAATTAGCCGCCTTTATTTCAGAAATTTATAATGGTGAAAAATATCCCGAACTTTTCAATGAGTGGATTCAAGAGCTCTTAGAAATTGAAAAAAAGCAAGGGCCCGCCCAACCCGGTGAGAAAATACAAGCGGGAGTCTCTAAAGCCTTAATTCGTGCAAAGAAAGAGGGTCTTCCCTTAATTAGCGTCACCAGTGATTTGCCAGGATCCACGGGCCTTGCTAATTTCAGAAAAGAGTTTCCCGAATCCTCGATTGATGTGGGCATTGCCGAAAGCAATATGATTTCTACAGCTGCAGGACTTTCTAAATGTGGTTTTATTCCCGTCGTTGATACCTTTGCTCAATTTGGTGTGACCAAGGGGGCTTTGCCTCTCACAATGGCCTCACTGTCAGAGGCCCCGCTCGTTGGTATTTTTTCTCACACCGGCTTTCAGGATGCTGCTGACGGAGCCAGTCACCAAGCCTTAAGTTATATGGCGATGACCAGTTCGATTCCTCATGTAAAAGTATACAATCTCTCCTGTGCGGACGAAGCAGAAGCCTTAGTTTATCAAGCGCTTAAAGAATTTGCTCAAGGTGTGGAAGCAGGAAAAACTCCACCGACCTCACTTTTTTTCTTGGGTCGAGAGAACTTTCCTAAATCGTATCAGGCCGAAGCTAAATATGAAGCTAAATATGATTTAAGAAAAGCTCAAGTCATCTTAGACAACACTGCGAAGTTTTCTAAAAAAGTATGCATTTTAAGTTGTGGTTCATTAATTCCACAAGCTCTACTTGCCTCACAAAATTTAGAACTTCAGAGTGTAGGATCTGTGATTTTAAATGTACCTGGGTTAACAGATTTAGATGTTGAAAGTTTAAAGGCCACCCTTCTTAAATGCAATGGCCTTGTAATTACAGTAGAGGATCACCAAATTATTGGGGGGTTTGGCCAAAGAATTTCCCATGAACTTTCACTCAATGGAATTTCATTTAAAATCAAAAGCCTTGGGGTTCGTGGTGCTTTTGGCAGAAGCGCCTACAATGCCATTGACCTCTACAAACAGCATTTCATGGATGCCGAGGCCATTGCAAAAAGCGCTCAAGAATTATTACTCTCGACCTAGACTTTTCACGGATCTAGGTTTTTGTTAAACCTTTTCTTTAAAGAGTTATTTCATTAGAATACAAAGATGAAAAACATTCTTATTTCTATCTCAAAAAAAATAGCACTCACCATCTTTATATTAATTTCAGTTATATCTTTGCTTTACTATAAAAGGAGCATGGATACAGAAAAGGCATTTTCTGCCTTTAAAGAACAAAAGACAAATGCCTTAGCTCAAACAAGTGAAACCATTGAAACTAAGCTTAATGAAGTTTACAGAACTCTACGCACGATGAGCCTTCTGCCCGGAGTTAGATCTATCGATCGCTATGGAGTAAACTTTGAGGGCGACGCTAAAAAGACGGTACAACAACTTTACAACAATGCATACACTAGTATCCAACTTTCTGAAATTTATATTCTACCCCCGACACTGGATCCTCATAAACTGGATCCTAAAACTGGAAAAAATGAAGAGCCCATTGTTACCTTTGATGAACTGATTGTTGAAACTCATTCGACACCAAATATAAATCAACAATCCGAAGTAGAGCAAGAAGTAGAAAAAAAACAGTTCGAAGAAATTGAAATTTATGAATACGAACTCATGAAGGAACAGCTGAGCACCTTAGCTCAAAAATTTCCCACAAATACTACATTTAATGCACTTGAAGTTCCACTTCTGAGTGGACAAGAGGTCATCACTTGTGACAATTCTGAATTTACTGAAACTGATTTCAAAAATAAAAATGATTATCCACGCATTGGTATTGTTTTTACTGTTCCTGTTTAAAAATACGCTCACTCTGAATTTTATAATGGTCGAGAATATAATGAAATTAAAAACATCTTCAACTACTCAACTTTATTTTCTTTAACTCTCGCAATTTTATTTATAATAACTCAATACACAAAAACAAAAAATCTATTACTTTTAAAAACTAACTTTTCTGAAAAACTTTTAAATAAAACCACAGAGGTCAGTGAATACATTCAGAAGTTATCCACAGAAGGACAGCAACTTTCTGATAAGTCTTCAAGCGCTGCGGCCTCTTTTGAAGAAACGGCCGCGTCTATTGCCGAAATGAGCACTATTGTTAAAACAACATCAGAGAATTCAAAAATGGCAGCCGCCCTCTCTAGTAAAACGGATATTCTCGCCAGCGAAGGACGAGAAAAAATGATTTCATTAACAAACTCTATGGAAGAAATAACGACAGCCAGTAGTAAAATTCAAGAAATAACAAATATTATTGATGACCTTTCGTTTCAAACAAATCTATTAGCTTTAAATGCAGCCGTTGAAGCAGCAAGAGCGGGAGAGCAAGGTCGTGGCTTTGCCGTTGTTGCAGAAGCAGTAAGAAGTCTTGCTCAAAAAAGTGCCACTTCCGCTAAAGATATTTCAACCCTCATCAATACGAGCGTTCACGAAATTAAATCTGCCATGGAAAAATCAAAAGAAAGCTATCAAGATCTTCAAGTTATTGCAGAGTCAGTTCAAAAATTATCCGCACTCAATCAAGAAATTGCTACAGCCAACGAACAACAAAGTATTGGAATAAATCAAATTTCTGATGCCATACGAAGCCTGGATGAGACGGTACAACATAATGCTCAGGTGGCGTCAATCATTTCAGATAGCACCGTACAGATCCATAATGCCTGTGATGAAATGAAACAAGGAGTAGTAAAATTAAACACGGCACTTAATGTTTAATTAACATTGCCCTATGAGACTACTGTTAATACCAAGCTAAAATAATAAGTTATATCCCAGCGATTCTGACCAACTATTGGCATCATCCAGCCAATC
Source organism: Pseudobdellovibrionaceae bacterium (assembly GCA_036795495.1). GTDB lineage: Bacteria > Bdellovibrionota > Bdellovibrionia > Bdellovibrionales > Bdellovibrionaceae > DAIRER01. The sequence continues at coordinate 3,872 of DAIRER010000109.1, forward strand.
GTTTTGTCCTGTTTGTTTTTATTAAATGAATAGTTTTTTTGCAAAATAGGCAATCCAATGCCCCCACTTATCGTATTTAAGTTCTATTGGCTGTTTAGAGATGGAGCATCGAAGAGGATTAATTCTTTATCAAAAACTATAAATTTAAGTCCGAATTTAGGTTAATTATCTTTTTAGATGATTTTTTGAAGACATTGATAGTCTGAAATCAACATACTTAAATCAAACGACCCAAGTTTACGACCATCTAGTAACATATTATCGCGTAAGAAACCTCTTTGTTTAAAACCCAAACTTTCATAAAGGGCCAATTCAATGACATTTGTCTCCACAGTAAAAATTTCGATTCGATTAAATTGAAATTCTTCAAAGCACTTTTAAGAAGCGAATGGGGCGGATCTCATTTCGCTATAATCTCAAAAAGGCATTTTTTGGCACAACAGTATTTAATGTTTGTACATCTAAATTGTTCTTTATAATCTATTTATTTGATTGCTGACAGAAAGTCATTTTTTTTGTCATTTTTGTAATGTGATAAGTTTTATCGTATTTTCCGCCAGGGTGAATCACCGCCCAATAGGTACCAGATTCTCCTTGTGGTATTAATATTTTTTTACGTTTTTTAATTTGAAAGGCCATAATTGAAACGGCCAGTTTTAGGTTTTTAATAGGGTCTTGTAAATCTTTAAAACTGAACTCATAGTTTAATTTATAATTAACTTGATCCACGACACTGACTTGTAATAATCCAACAGACCAAGTGTCTTTATTTTTTTTAGAGCCTACATCCACAGAAGCTGAGCTTGGATTCCAGCCGCTTTCGTAGTAGGCCATTGATGCAAAAATATTGGCCCAAACATTCATTCTTTGATCTTCATTTAAATCGTTATAGTTTGGGCAAAAACTATCTATATCTGGAGCCTGATTTAATTCAAAGAAGTTCTCACGGACGAGATGTATCAGCTCCATTGTCCAAAGGACTCTTTCTGGAGAGCTTATTGATTCCCAGGCTAAGGCTTCGATTTTATAAGATGGATTTGAAGGCACAGATTCATAGGTATCATTGTCCGAATCGTCAATGACGGAACCGTCAGTGGGTAAAAGGTTGTCTATTTCTGGTACACGATCATCTTTATAAACATCAAATGATCCATCTACTGCGCAACTTGTTAACAATAACAAGAAGGTAAAGTATCGAAACCATCTCAGAGCGCACTGTATTCGATTTAAATCACTTTTAATACCATTGTAGAAATCCATAAGGACATAATAGGCAATTGTGAGGCCATTGAACATAAACTCAAACTCCTTTCTTTTGGAGAAAAGTGATCTATTTTGACCATTGCAAAAAATTGCCAAATCTTTTTTCAAAAACGGGTGATTTAAAAACTTATTGTTTTTTTTAACATCCCCAAATTTTAAATGTGAGCTTCAAAAGACCAGTTATTTTGAAAGAAATAGCCTAGCGAGCTAGTATTTAATCTCCCGTGGCTTTTTGTCCGAGGTCATTTGGAAGTGTTAATACCAAAATTGTAATTCCCAAAAATTCAAACCTGTATGTAAATAATTAAAATTATTAAGAACTTTACTCATTCTCATTCTGAGACACCAAAAATTCGACAGAGAGATGTTTTTGAGGTGAAAAAATTCAAAAGAAAATTCTCTATTTAATTCAATCCCTTAGGTGCGTTTTGGCGTTAAAATCAAAATTGGCACATTCTGAGCTTATCTATTGAGTAAGCGGATTTGTGTAACTTTACCATTTCTGCAATTGATCTTATTTGAGGAGGAATTTATGAAAATATATACAAACTATTTAAACTCGAAGTGGGCAAGACTGGGTCTTTTAACAATGGCCTTAAGCTCTACTCTATCGATTACACCTTCTCAAAGTCTGATGGAACAAAAAATATTCGCTTCTTCAGAAGGGACTCATCAAGCTCCAAATACAGATACGAAAGAAGCTGCAGCAAAAATTTCGGGGCAATTAAAAGCATTGAATGGAAATGACTCCTTTTCTAATGAGGTCGTGGAAGTGATTCGTATGGAAATCCCCACAGATAATGGAAAATTAAAAGTCACTTTAGAAAAATCTGAAAAAACAGGACAGATATTAGCCATCATACCTTGGAATCAAACAGAAGGCTCCGTCTGTATTGACAACACATGTTCGGATCGAAAAAGTTTTCAAATTGAAACTCGCTTTTCTGATTTTAAAGGCAATGAATCTGACATCCAGGTACAAATCTTAAAAGAAATCAAAAAGGCTAAAGCGAAATCTTCAGAAGCCAAAGAAGAAAAACAAAAAGAAGAAGTTAAAATTGATTCCTCTATTCGAGAAAATATTTTGCCCCCCAAAAAGACAGACCTAACAGAAGGTGGTAAATTACTCGCCCAGGCTGTAAAATCCTGTGATGAAGACGTTAAATGTCTTCACACAGAATTTTTAGATATTTTAAAAGGGGATAAAAGGCCCTCCGTTGCCGAAGCCCTTAATTTTTATACCAACTATCTCGAAGAAAAAATTATCAATCTTTTAACAAAAGAAACAAAAGAATCCTTGTTCTCCCTCTACTTTGGCACTCGTGATAAAGGATTAAAAATCATAAGAGATTTGTTGGCAAAAATACCTTCAGGTTTTTTACCTTTACGTGAAGCCATCGTC
>DAIRER010000110.1:0-6515 GCA_036795495.1 Pseudobdellovibrionaceae bacterium
AAAAAATCCAGGGGTTTTTCTCAAGAACCCCTGCCCTTTCCGATCCCTCTCCCCCCTGAAATTTGGGGCATTCGCTTTGATACACAAAAAATTGAAATTGATTATAATGGGTTTTTGGTATTGTACTTGAACTACGCCCAAAAGAGCAGTAAAGAAATCCCTAGAAAAGGAGCCGGACTGTGTTCAAATTAGCTCTAAATAGTTCACTTGTTGTTGTATTCCATCTTGGAATTTTGCTGTTGTCCCCCTTTTCTTATGGTGAACTTGAAACCATGACTTTTAAATCTCTAAGAACACAAGTAAAATCTGATTTTGAAACCGTCCCAAGCCTTGCTGTCTTTAATTTACGCCGCTACCTTCACAATAATGAAAATCGGGATATCACTCCTGAACTTTATCTCCATGTTTTGTATGCGAAAGGTCACCCCTCAGGACTCGGCAATCGAGATGCGACTTTAAAAAAAATAAAAAAAGTCTTACGATATGAAATCAATAAAGATTCATTATTAATTCCAGTTCAACTTCTTGAAAAAGAAGTTGGAATTGTTAACGCCTATGATTTAGTTGTATTAGTCATTAGCCCTTTTGATAACTTTCTTTGGACAAATACAAATGGAACCCCTGTAGAATATCCTGCTGGAACTGAATCCCAAGGTTTCACTGTTCACCTAGCCATTGATTATATTCGAAAAGATGATATTGATAATTTTTTAAAAGCTCAGGAACCTTTAAGTACCGACAATAATACAATGATTTATACAATTCCCTTTGGCGTGAGATAAAATCTCAAATTGGACTTATAATATGACAAACGAAAACAAATGCCCCCTTTGCAACTCAGAACACACCTATCAAGATGGAAATCTTTGGATCTGTCCCGAATGTTCTCATGAATGGAACCCCTTGGCTCAATCAAATAAAGCAGAATCCGCGTCCCTATCTACAGAAGATGAAAACATAGTGCGAGACTCAAATGGAAATATTTTGAGCGATGGAGACGCAGTAACAGTGATTAAAGAACTTAAAATTAAAGGAGCCACCTCATCCATCAAAGTCGGCACAAAGGTCAAAAGCATTCGACTTTTTGATGCTGGCGATGGACATAATATCTCTTGTAAAATTGACGGCATCGGATCCATCAATTTAAAATCAGAGTTTGTTCGCAAAGCCTAACCTACAGAGCCCACCGATTTATTTTAAGTTAACTATTCCTTAATTCTTTGCGCTTGGATTTCACCAATTTTATTATTTTCAGCATCATATAAGTGTAATACCGAGCTGAATTCTATTTTATTAAAACTACTTCGGCCCACCCAGTATTCATTGTGTTTATTGATATTGTACTGAGTGCGTTCCACATAAAAAGTACCGCCGGCCACTTGTCCTACGGCCTGATCCCCTTGGCAGCTTCCAGTGATTGGATACTTAGCACCCGGATCCTCTAATTGAAGTTGCCCTTTTAAAACTCCATTTTCACAGACGGTTTGAATGATACCATCACCGGACATTTCATTAGGCAATTGACCATGAAATTTCCACGCCCCTTTAATCGAATGATATAGTACGGGTAGATCATGATTGGGCAAATCGACACTCAACATGTCCTCAGGAATTTTACCAGGCAACTGAAAGGGTGAAGTTTTCTCAAAAAGTAAGCCCAACAAAGGATGTTTCACTTTTAGATGAATTTCTGCGTTTAGTGAAGGGGCCACCTCTCCTAAAAAATAAAACCACTGTTGAGAGATTTCTAAAGGATTCACTTGAAAAAGTGTGTTTTCAAAAACCACGGGGCTTTCGCTAGATTTATTAGGAAAGTTAAATTTGTATTCCAAATACAAATCCTTGGGATCAACTCCAGACCCAAGATTTACAACTTGTGGCATATTCCAACCAAAAATTGAAATATTTTTTAATTTTAAGTACTTTTTTTTATTGATTTGTTTTTTATCAAATTGCACAGAATACATTTTATCTAAGGAATGGTTCTGCTTGGGGCTAATCATAAGTTTAAATTCATTTTCACCAAATAAAGCACTATTCACGGATAAGGCTGGCACTTCAAAACTGCCATCTGGATTTGGAACAAACTTAACTTCGGTAAATCCACACCCCGAACCCGGAGCCATAAAGTCTGACGTCGTACAACTTAGAAATATAGACATTTGAAGATCTTCGGAGGGATGCTGAGTGTAATTATGAATCTGACCTTTAAAGGCCTCGGTTTGAATCGCAAGTCCTTGATTTGCAGTTAAAAAAATGGCTAAAAATGCAGTTGATAAAAGCTTGTAAAATCCCATATATCTCCCTTGTTTGGAAGATACTTAGTAGTATAGAATTCAAATTGCAAATCAAATTACTGTTATGAATGTAATAGTTCTAGATAATATTCTGGGCTGCCCAGATGCCACTTTCAACGGCGCCGTTCATGGTCCCAGAATATTCAAGACTGGTGTGCTCTCCTGCAAAATACAGCTGCTTTCCATATTCAGGCTCATTCATAGCATACATAAAATCTAAAAAGGTATTGGGTTTATAAAAAACACCTTTACCCTTTTGAAATTTCATCGAGCTCCAATCCGCCTGTAAAATAGATTTTAGTTCCATACTCTTGGTTAAAATTTGAGTATTGGTTAACCTTTCTTTCAAGTGAACCAAATCCAAACTCATGGCATCCACCTGCAACCCGGACTTTAACCTCTCAATGAAATAATCGACTTGATCCATTTCTTTTCGGTATTTTTCTTTTCGATCGGCGCCCTCAAGAGCTGCCGTTTGTGGAATAAAAATACGGCGATGATGAGAGTACGAAGCCTCTTGAATCCAATATTTTTTTCTTTCGGAAATATTGAGTGATTCAAAGCCTTTGATCTTGGACAATGCCGGTAAGGGCAGACCACAAATAAGCTTTAAACACTGAATACGAATCTCTTTATTTTGTTTAAGAAATAAAAGTTCGAACCCATCACCATATTCTTTAATTTCAACAAGCTCATGACCATGTTGAATGTTTTGACCAAAATCCGTGCCAGCCACTCGATGATAAAATGCATCCATAAATTCAGCAGTTGATTCTGGAAACTCAAAAATTTCAATCGGACCTTTAAATAAATTGAATTGTAAGCAAACAGGCAAGGCCGAAAGACTCTCGGAAGGAACACCCCACTTCATTAAAACGATTTGCCTCAGCTTCTTTAGTGACTCTGCAGATACTTTTTTTGTCTGAGCCAAAAATGAAGAAAAGGACATCGCATCTAAATCAGTAAAATCCGCACCAGCCCATCGTGCCAACTCCTGCATTTCAGATAGAGGGAGTTTAAATTCTCTCTTCTTTTCAAGTGTAAAGAAAAATTCTTTACTGAGTTTTCGAAAGGTATCATGGTGGGAATCCACAAACTGCCCACCCATGTCAATAAACTCACTCGAATTTATAGGGTTGGATAAGGAAAGAACCCTCCCCCCCACTCGGTCCTGGGCTTCATAAATAACATAAGGAATTTGCCTTTGTTTTAAATGCAAAGCGGCACTTAATCCACTTAAACCCGCTCCCAGAATCAAAACCTCGCTTTGAAGACGCGTCTTTTGTCCCCAAATGCGCCGGTCAAAGCTCGTACAGGAGCTAAGTCCTATATATAGACCGGCTTGTGAGCTGAATTTTAAAAAATCTCGCCTGGAAAGACGGTATTTATGATTTTTCATGATTTCGACATTATAAATAACTCTCGAATTATAACAAGACGCATATACTCAATCCCCAAAGAATAGGTCACCGTATAAGACTTAATACTCAAATGGTTTTCCTAAGGATGTTTTATGGCGGGTTCCAGTTTATTTACCCTGATTGATGATATTGCAAGCGTATTGGATGATGTGGCTGTTTTGACAAAGGTGGCTGCCAAAAAAACTTCTGGAGTTTTAGGAGATGATCTTGCCTTGAATGCTCAACAAGTCTCGGGCATCCACGCAGATCGAGAACTCCCCGTTGTTTTTGCCGTCGCCAAAGGCTCGCTAATAAATAAAATCATTTTGGTCCCATTGGCTCTATTCTTAAGTTATTTTATCCCCGTTTTAATTCCTCCTCTTTTGATTTTAGGTGGGCTCTATTTATGCTATGAAGGCAGCGAAAAAGTACTTCACACTTTTTTTAAAAAAACCCCAGAGAACAATTCACATCATCAAGAACATTTAAACCACTTGAGCATGAGTGAATCTGAGCTTTTAAAGTTTGAAAAAGACAAAATCAAAGGCGCCATTAAAACAGATTTTATTCTTTCTGCAGAAATTATTACCATTACCCTTGGTACGGTAAGCGCAAAATCCTTAATGGTGCAGCTATCTGTTTTAAGTGGAATTTCTCTTCTCATGACGGTCGGTGTTTATGGACTTGTCGCCGGAATTGTCAAAATTGATGATTTTGGTCTCTATTTAATTTCTAAAGACCAAACTAAAAATCAAAATTCTTTTTCCCGCCGGATAGGCAACAAACTCGTGATTTTAACACCCTATTTGATGAGAATTCTCTCAGTTGTAGGAACTCTCGCCATGTTTTTGGTAGGTGGAGGCCTTCTTGTTCATGGAATTCCCCTCTTACATCACGCAGTTCATGTGTTTTCTGAACTTTGGGGAAACGCTCAGGGTCTGGGAGCCTTGATCGCAGAAGGCGGTTTTGGATTTCTTGCTGGACTTTTATGTATTCCCCTTTTCAATGGGGCACAAAAAAGCATCGCCGGTATAAAAAAATTATCAACACTTCAGAAAGAACCTAAAAATTGAAATCTAAGGTTTTAAAAGAGTTAATATTAAATCGCCCCCTTCATAAATTCAGTGTCTTGCTGCTTTCATTTTTTGCCACAACCTTTGGACTACTGGCCCCGTTTTTTCAAAAAGGTTTTATAGATGTATTATCTCCAGCATCACCAACAGCTTCAAACCCAGCCAATTTATCCAGTATGGGACTTGAACTTAATCTATTTCAATATATTTTAGGTGCAGTTTTTTTTCTTTTTTTAAGTCAGGTTTTTTTTCAACTGGCCAACTTGAAGGGTGTTCACGAGGCCCTTGTTGCTCAAAGAAAACTAGCGAAAGATCTTTACAATCAAGTTCTTTCTTTAAAGAAAAATTCTTGGAAATCCCTTTCTGTAGGCGAAATTATTTCATTTTATACAACAGATATTCCTGGTTCAACATTGCTATTGGAGCAAACCCTTCCCCAAGGGGCCAGCGTGTTCTTTCCATTAATACTTTCCCCGGTCGCGTTGTCTTTATTTTTTGATATTCCCATCTGGCATACCGCACTTATGATTCTTTTCATCAGTTTGATTAATATTTATTTAGGATTAAAACAAAGTCGTTTTTTTTATTTATTTAAAGCCCTTTCGAGCGACCGAGTGGCCATTGTCAACGAATGGATTCAAAATATTTATTTTCTGAAAGTTTTGAATCTCATCACACTTTTTGAAAATAAAATTTTTGAAATCCGAGAACGAGAAACTCTGAATCGATTTAACATGACACGCAATGGACAAGTGATGAACTCGATTTCCTCGTCCATCACATTTCTTATCAATGTGATAGGATTAATAGCTTTAATTTTTATTTCAAATAAAGAATTTTCGACAGGTGATCTTTTAGCCATGACATGGATTTTAGGAGTTTTTCTAGTTAAACCTTTTCGTCAACTGCCTTGGCTTTTCACTTTTGCCTTTGATGCTTGGAGCTCAATCCAAAGACTGAATCAGTTTTATGAACAAACGGCTGACTCACACACGACCACCGACTTAAACAATAGCAATACAAACAATCAAAACTTAAATGATAAAAATATAACTGTTAAGAATAACATTGCTTTATCTTTAAAAAATCTTAATTTTAAAATATCATTTTTAGAAATCCTAAAAGATTTAAGCTTTGACATTCAAGAGGGAGAGCTCATTGCCATTGTAGGAGAAGTCGGAAGTGGAAAAACTAGCTTACTTTATTCTTTGATTGGAGAAACCAACCCACAATATGAGGCTTATCATATTTTAAATAAATCTTTCACTACACTTACTCCTGATGAATTGAGTGAAAGTTTCACCCTGGTACCACAAGAAGGATTCATATTGAGTGCCACTCTTAAAGAAAACATCACATTAGATTATAATTCGGATACTTATTCTGACGAGGAAGTTTTAAAATCTCTGAGCTTAGCTGAGTTTCATCTAAACTCAGAAAGATTTCCTGATGGCCTGCAAACTCGTATTGGGGAACGTGGTATTGATCTTTCTGGAGGACAAAAGCAACGTTTGAGTTTAGCTCGAGCTCATTTCTTAAAAGCAAAAATTGTTTTGCTCGATGATTGCCTCAGCGCCTTAGATAGCCATACGGAAAGAAAAATCACTCAAAATTTAATTTGTGATGCCTGGAAGTCGAAAACTCGACTTTTAGTCACTCATCGTTTAGATATCCTACCACTTGTGGATCGTGTTTTATTTATGCATCAAGGAAAAATTATAGATTTTGATAGCTACGAACAGTTG
>DAIRER010000111.1:0-6482 GCA_036795495.1 Pseudobdellovibrionaceae bacterium
TTTGAATAATTTCCTTGGGTATGACGGGCATCACAAATTTACGAACCGTAAAAACTCCAACAAAGGCAGGAATTGCAAAGATAAACCCCACTTTAAAATTCACCATTTTATTTTTTATGTATGTTAATGAACCAAGTAATGCTGTTAAACCAACCACAAATAAAGAATAAGCTGTTGCCAATTCCGGCTTGACTCCAAAAAGATAGACAAAGATGGGTACAGATAAAATCGATCCCCCGCCTCCAATGAGCCCTAAACTTAACCCCATAAATAAAGCTCCGATAAAACCAAAAACTTCCAACATTCTTTATATTCTCCTAAATAATAATGTGGTGAAGCTGACCTTCGCTTCAGTTATTTTAAAAACTGAGAAACACTTTTTTCAATGTACATGCCTAAAGTCATAAAACCAATAAAGACATACATCTCAACACTTCCAGAAGTTACAGAGGCTAACGCTGGACCAGGACATAATCCAGCTATCCCCCAACCCATTCCAAAAATAAGACTTCCGATGACTAAATTTTTAGTGATGACTTTACTGGTAGGATAATGCCATTTGGAGTCAAATAGGGGGTGGGATTTATTTTTAATATATTGATACGCTAATATGTGAATTGGAATAGCCGCCCCCATTACAAAAATCAAACTGGGGTCCCAATTTTTAAGAATATTTAAAAAGCCAATAACCTTTTCAGGGTGAGTCATTCCGGAAATGGCTAAACCCAATGAAAAAATAAACCCTACAGAAAATGAGGCCAAAACATTTTTAGTCATAGACTTAAACTCCCTTTACCAATTGAATCAATGAGGCTACTAAAAATCCACTTCCCATAAATGAAAGAGTCGCAACTAAAGATCTTATTGAAAAACGACTTAATCCACAGACTCCATGGCCACTGGTACAACCAGAGCCTAAAGCCGTTCCAAATCCTACAAGTAATCCAGCAATCATCACCCAAGGTAGGTCCGTGACCATAGGTCCAAAAGTGTTTGGAATAAATAAACTGGCAACATATCCTCCAAGAACTAAACCTAAAATAAATGCAAAACGCCAAAAAGTATCCCCTTTGGGCCATTGCAACCATTGACTATAAATTCCAGCAATTCCTGTGACTCGACCATTGAGTATAAGCATTAAAGAGACGGACACCCCAATGATACTACCACCCAACAACGCATTTATAATGGACTCACTCACAAACACCTCTCACTTTTTATATTTTTTTTGTAGTCTCGTAACCCAATCGACACCAAGAAATCATTCCACCTTGAAGATTGATCACATGTTTAAATCCCAATTGTTGAAAAATTGAAGTCATTCGACCAGAACGCCCACCACTTCGGCACACCAAAACAATTTCTTTATTCTTATCCAGAGTTTTCATATAATTATCAAGTTCAGGCCCCATCGTCACACGCTTTGCCCCGGGAATATATCCATATTCTCCAATCCATTCATCAGGATTTCGGATATCGATATAAAAAGACTTGGATATTTCTTCTTTAAGAATTTGGGGCGTAATCTCAGGGATTCCATCCACAATCTGAGGACCAAAAACAAGTGAATTGACAGGTTTTCCACAAGCCAAATTAGCAGGAACAGCAGAGTGAATATGTCGAGGGGGTGCTAATTTTAATTCATCCATTGTCCTTGAAAAGGATTCAAAAGTTGTACTTGCTGCGATTCGAGGGTTATATTTTTTTTCTTCACCAATGGTGCTTGAAGTGTACCCTCGGTAATCATGACCAGGAAATAAAATTGTAGCATCAGGTAGAGTAAAAAGTTTTTGTTGAATACTTTCAAAAAGTTTTTTTGAAGAACCTTGCTGAAAATCTGTTCTTCCATTCCCTCGAATCATTAAAGAATCACCTGTAAAAACAACTCCAAGAGCTGAGGAATATAAAGAAAGGCACCCATTGGTATGACCAGGGGTTTCTAAAACACTCAACGTTATTTCACCCAACTTAATTTGATCTCCATCCTTTAACTTAACATCGGCACAATCGACATCACTGACCTCGGCCACACAGGATTTAGCTCCTGTATGTTTTCGCAACTCCCCCGCCGCCGTCACATGATCGGCATGGACATGTGTATCAAAAATATATTTTAGCTGGGCTCCCAGTTCTTCTATCAGCTTTAAATCGCGCTCCGCTGTCTCTAGAACAGGATCGATAATAAGAGCCTCTCGCGACTTTTGATCCATTAATAAATAAGTATAAGTAGAGGTGTCTCTTTCAAAAAGCTGATGAAATACAATATGATTCGATGAGAATGACACAAAACCTCCGATAAGTTATAAATACATAGCAAATATTAAAATAAATATATTGTAAAACACATTTTTAAAAATCTTTTGATGTAAATTGTGTCAATTTTAAAAGTCGGTCTTTATGTAAAATTTCAATTTTACGACCATGAAATCGAATCAGACCCATCTCACCAAATTTTATGATTACTTTAATGACTGTAGGACCGGTGCTTCCACAAAAATCAGCAATTTCTTTTCGAGTCCAATTGCGCTCAGAATCCACTTGTTTAATATACAACAAAGCTCCAGCCACACGCGCTTCAACATCACTTTCAGAAATCATGACTCTTTGCTGTTCAGCCAAACGAAGCTCTTGACTTAAAAGTTGAAGAAAAACTTTTGCAAGTTTTGGGTAGATATCAATCAACCTATTAATACAGAAACTAGGAATCACGATAATATCTGAAGGCTCCAGAGCCTGGCTTGAACCAAAGTAACGCTCGTCAGCAAATAATGCTCTGTGGCCAAACATTTGGCCGGATTTGTAAAGCCTTAAGAGATGTTCTCCACCTTTTGGAGTTATAGAAATAAGTCCTACTAATCCTTTTTCGATAAGAAAAAGATTTTTAACCTCATCACCAGAATGATATAAGTAATCTCCCCGTTTTAACTTGAGAAGCCGATGCTCCTTAAATAGATTTTGAATTATATTTTGTGGTAACGTTGAAAAGAGCTGAAATTTTTTTAAATCAATGGCCATCCCTTAGTTCCTACGAATAAACTTATGAAAAATCAACATATTTGACTCTGAGCTGGGTCTGCAGTTAAAATGAGGCCCGATTGTTTGAATTGAAATGGTCTTTTTACCCTGGGGCTTTTTTTGGATATATTTTCATTTTTTATCGCTTTTATTTCATTAGGATTTGGTGCTTTTTTATTTTACTTTTTCTAAATTTTTTAGACCGCCAACTTATATTGGCCGCCGAAAAAGAAGCAGGAGAAATCATACAAGAAGCAAAAAGTTCTGCCCATGAGATTCTTGAAGAGGAAAAAGAACGATTTGTTGATATTGAAATGAACCTTCGAATCAAACATGAAAATGATTTCCTTAAATCTGAAGAGAAATGTGAAGAGCTTCAAGAGAAGTTTAGCTCAAAGCAAAGTAAATTTGACCAAATGCTGAATCAGACTAAAATTAAACATGAAGAGATTCAATCCGAAGTTTCAAACAAAGAAAAAAACTTTTCACTTTTAGAAAAAAAATTCTCTTCATTAAAAGAGTCCTTAAATGATTTTAGTTCAAAAATGACTGAGTCAATTTTAGACAAACTCAATCTAAAGAAGAATGATGTTTTAGAAGAAATTGTAACAAAATTAATTGATGAAGAAAAATCATGGTCACATAAATTTCTTGAGGAAAATGATAAAAATTTAAAAGAACATAATGAGGTTTTGGCGAAAAGAATATTAGCCATGTCCATTGACCGCTTTGCACGCCCCTATTGCCCTGAAAGAGGCCTTGGTGGTGTAGGTTTCCCCAACGCACATTCGAGAAAAAACTTTTTTCAATTTAAAGAAGAAAACACTAGAGCGATTCAAGAGCATTGTGGTTGTGATATTGTTTTATTTGATGATCAAGATTTGATAGGAATTTCAGGTTATGACCCTGTTCGCAGGGAACTCACACGACGTGTCTTAGATAAAATCCTTTATGAAAACAAAAAAATAACTCCTGATTTAATTCAAAAAACAGCTCAGTTTGAACTGAAGCAGCTTTTTAAATCCATCGAAACTGATGGAAATCTTCTGGCTAAAGAACTTAATTTACAAGATCTTCACCCTGAAGTGCGACAAATGATGGGAGCCTTAAGATACCGTTATTCTTTTACTCAGAATCAATATTTTCACTGTAGCGAGGTGGGCTGGCTTGCTGGACTTTTGGCTTCAGAATTAAATATTTCAATTTCTAAAGCCCGCCGCTGTGGAATGCTTCATGATATTGGAAAATCTATGGACCATGCCCTTGACGGTGGCCATGCTGTCATTGGTGCGAACTTTATTGAAGCTCGCGGTGAAAATCAAGAGATCGTTCATGCCGTACGTGCCCATCACTTTGATGTTTCTCCTGACTCAGATTTTGCATTTCTTGTGATTGCTGCCGACGCCATTTCTGGAGCCCGTCCCGGAGCTCGTCGATCAACGATTGAATCCTACAACCAAAAAGTAACGGCACTTCAAGATATAGCACGTAGTTACAAAGGCGTCACAGACTGTATCGTATTAAACGGGGGTCGTGAGTGTCGAATTCAGGTCGATGAAAAAAGGATCTCTGATCTTGAGGCCTTAGAACTTTCTAAAAAAATTGCTAAACAAATCGAGGAAGAGTGCAGTTATCCTGGGCAAATTAAAGTTGTCCTTGTGAGAGCCACCTTAGTCTCAGAAAGCACTAGAAAAGAATATGCCTAATTCATCTTCACAATCACAAGACTCAAGTTTTTTAAACTCTATTATCAGTAATCTCAACGGAATTATCTTTCGTTTAGAAATTGAGCCCCTCAGACGTCCCGTGTATTTAAGTCCTCAGGTCAAAGAGGTTTTTGGCCATACTCCTGAGTATTATTATCAAGAAAAAAAGTTTATAAGATTACACCTTCATGAAGAGGATCTTTCACGATGGGAGTCTTCCATTCAGTCCACCATTTACACAAAAAGCCCATTGAATGAAAGTTTTCGAATGATCAATAAGGAAAACCTCGAACGTATTTATCAAATCAAAGGACGACTCACACAAAAATTAAAGGACGGAGATTCCGTTTATTTTGATGCTATTTTTTACGATATTACAGATGATTTAAATAAAGCAAAAAAAATCTTAGAACAAGAACAACAACTTGAGTCCGTTGGGAAATTTGCAAGCATTGGAGAAATGTCTGCCAATGTTGTTCATGAAATCAGTAATCCCATCACGACACTTTCACTCCAAGTCGAAAAGCTCAAAGAAGAATTTAAATCCCCGACTCCAGATCTTGTAAAGTCCAATGAACGTATACTCAAAATTCATAACAACACTCAAAGAATTGTTAAAATTATTCAAATGATGAAGCGCATTTCCAATCAAAATTCACGACTTCATTTTGAAAGTATAAAACTCAAATCTCTTATTGAAGAAAGTCTTTTTTTTGCGGCAGAAAATGCTAAGAAAAAAAATATTGAACTCACAATAAATAATTCAACTGAAGAAGACTTGTTAATTCAAGGAAACCCAACGGAACTTTCACAAGTTATCTTTAATTTAATCAACAACGCGGTTGATGCCGTACAAGAATACGACGAAAAGTGGGTTCGGATTGAATTTGAAGTGATTCAAGAATATCTCAATATAAATGTGATCGATTCGGGAAAAGGAATTCCAAGTGACGTTGCCAATAGGCTTTTTGAACCCTTTTATACAACAAAGCCTGTCGGAAAAGGCACAGGTTTGGGGCTCCCTTTAGCTCAACAAATCATGAAAAAGCATAAGGGTGATCTCTTTTTATTAACATCTCACCCCAATACTTGTTTTGTAGTCCGATTGCCTATTTCGAAAAATACTCTTCAGGGCTAAAATCATCTACCATAATAGCGTCTAAGCGCACCACTTCGGCCTCTTTTAACTCTGCCAATTCTTGTAAAGTGATTACTTTTTTCTGGACAGCTTCATCAAAAAGTTGAGCCAATTTTCTTTTAGGAAGAATTTTATCTTTTACAGCCGTTCTTATTTTCTTTTCAATTTCGTTTGTCTTAAGAACCAATTCAAAAGCATACTCCAATCGCCCCAGTTGTTGGTTTCGATCCTGGGGAATATGAATACCCAAAGTGTGACGTTGTCTTTGTGAAACATTCCCTAACATTGCTGATGAAATGGCATGACTCCATCCATCAGAGGCTAAACTGCCAATGGAGTTGATTCTTGACCAGGCTCCAAACCATCCCTTAAAAAACCAACGAAAACCTGGAATTTTTAAATTATCAAAAATACCATCAAAGGCTTTTTGAATTTCTGAAAGAGCCAGCTTTAAATTGTAATGAACAAAGGGAAGATCTTCTTCTTTTCGACCTTCGGCTTCAAATCTTTTAAGAACACTCGTAGCAATATACATATAAGAAAGAATATCTGCAAAACGTCCTGTTATTTTTTCTTTTAACTTTAAACTTCCACCCAATACACCCATTGCAATATCAGCTAAT
>DAIRER010000112.1:0-6422 GCA_036795495.1 Pseudobdellovibrionaceae bacterium
ATTGTCAAATCAACGGTGCTCCCTCGGCTATGACCTGATCTTGCATCAATATACCCCCGCTTAATGAGATCTTTTTTTGTTTCATCGGGGTAAAACGTAGCCTTCATTTTTGTATCTGAGGCCTCCTTCGTCCAACTCACAAACTGGTTTACGGCGCGCTGAGGTCGGTAGCAGTCAAAGACTAATAATGAGTATCCCAGCTTTGAAACTTCATTCTGCACTTCACTCAAGGCCTTAGCGGCTTTAACGGTCAGGTAACATTTATTTGCTCGATATCCGTCAACAGGTTTGCCGATAAAATTCCAATCGCCCGCGTAAGAGGATTCAACAAAAATATTAGAATTGATCGATTTCAGGTCTATCAATCCGAAAACATCTCGGGCCACGGCCTGCGGGTTCATTAAACTTTGCAAAATTCGATTCACAAGAACTTTAATTTTGTCGCCAGAAAGATTCAATTCTCCGACGGGTTGACCGAGTCGAAATTCTTCAAACTCCGAATTTTTATAAATAGGGCCTTTCAAACTTAAAGCCTGCCGTTTAATCAGGTCTTTGATTTCGGCCATGCAGAAATACTCAGACGGCATAAAGAGAATTGGCGTTTTTGATTCCATCCGTGCCTTGCGGAATAATTGCATCTGCTCATCCGAAAATTCAAGGATGAAGGTGGTCTGATAGTTTTGAGGAGATTGATCATAAAGGTGAGAAGCTAAGACCGAATTCTTCCCATTTTCAGCAAGCAATAGGAGCCCATGTTTTGTTTTAGGTGGACGAACATTTTTTAAATAATAATCGCTCTGGCACGTTTCACCGTTTGAATCAAATGCCCCTGACTTAACGTAAGAAGACCGCTTTGCTGCAGTCTCGGCCTTCTCATCACTTCGAATGGGGGCATGACTCAGTTTAGAAGTAAATTGACTGCCTTTACTTTTTAGCATTTTACGAAAACCTGATTGCTCAAGGTAAGACGGCAGATATCGATACAACACAATCTCTACATCCTTACGCTCAAGTATGAGAGGGTCTTCAGGAACAACTGTTTCTTTAATGGGAAATGTTCCTTCAAAATCCGCATCCTTTTGCCAAGAAGCACGGATAGGGAATAGTTTAGCGAAGGCATCATCATCTTTTTGCTCTGAACCAAAGATTTTTTTTAGATCCGATAAACAAAAGAAGGTTCGATCCAATTGTTTTCCTGATTTATCAAAATATATGGTAGTCACCGCCGGTAAGTCGATTTTGGTTTCTTTAAATAATTTACGATATGTAGACATTTCATTGGCATCAACACGCACTCGAAGAATAAATTGATAGGTATGTGGGGGAGTTCCTGAGCGGTGATCAAGAAGCAAATGATTGGGCCCATCTTCACCAAGAATTAAGAATGAATGAGACCCAAGCCTAGCCACGTCACCAGGGAACATGTAGTTTTCACCGCAGTTGTTTTGACCTTCAACGTGAGTTCCATCGTGATTGTGAGCATCGTCTAGCGCATAGTCCTGCGCAAATACCGAATAGCCCGTAACTAAAAAAAGTAAAAAGAAAAGAAACTTCATTTGTACCCCCGAAGTGGTTGACTGCGATCATAATTTGGCACTCCTGGTGGAAGGCCTGTCATAGGACTTGGATGACCATCCAACCTCATATTGAAAAGAAAATAAGTCGGAACACAAAATCCGAGGCCTCTACGACGAGCCTCTTCGATCACATGACCCCGTATTTTATTTGGCTGACTTAGATTGATGAGCTGAGTCCCTTTTTTGCGAACATAATCCTTAACAGAAATCTTACTATAGTCCGGAAATCTCTGACAGATGTAATCCTCTCGACAAGATCGGCTTTCACTGCATGTGTCGAGCATGGATCTTGCGACTTTTGTTTCTAGGCAAGCGCCTGAATCTCCGCTTGCAGCACACATATCAAAACCAGAGCCACCTTGGTTTGCGCAAAGTTCGTCAGGAACTGTATTTGTGAAATCCACCTCGAAGTTTTCTTCTTGTAAAGAACAGCGTCGACTCATTCTGCCTAATGGAGCTCCGCTTTGAGGTAAGACACAACTGTACGATTTGAAGTCTTTGACTATACCCGCTGATAATTTCCACTTGTCTTCAAAGGCAAAGAAATTAAAGCTTGGAGGATTACGTTCTAGATGAGCGGTTGAACTTTCTTTAATTTCACCACTCCAGCAAACACTACCCGCAGAGTTCACAGCTTCTTTTAAAACACATTCCCCAAGAAGAACTTTTCTGCCTTGAGACAAAACCGTTTTTTGACATTCAACAGGTCTTCCCTTGGGATCGGCACAACCGGGCTGCATAGCATAGGTTCCACCTTCTGCAATACAAAGCTGGCCTACATTTAAATTTGCGAATTTTGGAATTCCTAAATTTACATCCCAATCTGAAGAAGAAAATGTTGAATGGGGTCGGAAGTGATTCGGTTCTTGTGCATTTGCTACATTTTTCAACCAGGCAATTCTTCGAGAAACCTCTGCTGATGCATGAGGTGACAGAGCCAGCTCTTGACGATTGAAGGGATGGGAGAATGAGGCGTCTGCAAAGCCGAGCATATGAAAACCAGCAGTGCCTCCAGACTGGTGGCAGCCCATGCAAGTCAGATTATCCAACCGCTCGATGAGCGCATCATGGCTTTTTATGTATTTGAGCTTTGAAATATCAATGGATTCGATGAGGGAGCGATTTTCTCGAAATATCTCGGCATAGGGGCGATTCGCGATCCTTGCTCGTCCCAATGTTGACCAAGAGATTGAAAGCTTGGAGAGAAATTTTGGATCAAAATTGATATTTAAACTCCCGAGATCCAACTCGTTTAGGTTTTCTGATTTTTTTAAATACTCTACGAACCGTTTCAATAGTGTTGGATCTTTTTTAATGGCAAGAACATCGGGAGTATTTTCAAGTCCAACTGGCTCAAGACGCGAGCCAACTTTACGAAAAATCCGCTGCATGTACATCGCCTGGCCGCCGAAGTCATGCATATAGCCTGAAGTGAAACGCAGCGATTGAAAGTTCACCTCCATTTGTCTGAAAGAAAGATTTTTAAGAGGTCCGCTCTTTAAAGCTTTAGCATCCGTCGAGTCAATATTCCAAGTTTTTGAAAATTTCGCGCAAGACTCTTGTTTTGGATACTGATGGACTACGTTCAAGAAAAAAGGAAGACTCGAACTCGATTTTTTTGATTTATAGCTTAAACGATAAATGAACCTAACCTCTCCACAAGAGTCCTTCGTGATATCACTACGATCCATGCGATTGGCAATGGCAACCAGTTTTAAATATCCATACTCTGAGTTTAACCAGCGAGTATCGAAGTGCCGTGGCTCATCGCCATCTCTTTCGACGGTGTAGGGATGTTGCGAATTATTTGATACTCGGCGAATAATGTAGCCACCTTTTAAATCATTTTCTGATCGAGCTCCTTTATCTTCAAACCCACGAAGGAGTCGAACCATATCAGGAATATCACCTGAGTTTTCAGGAATCACATCCGGAAGCTGATCCGTTTTTTTATCATGAGGAAGGGGTTTTCCGACAGTCTCGGCGAAGCTTCGATAAACTTCATTGGATTTAAAAAGGTCAGAGGTGCGACTCAGCGACTTTGTTTGGCCTAAGGTTTCATTAATACTGAATCCTGAACTTTCAAGATTTTGAAGAGTTTCGGTATTAAGAACATATACTACAGGCGAGGCGATGGCTGATTCAGCAATAAAATTAAGAAATAATGATGATACCAAGAATTTATAAATAAATTTAATGCTCATGGTTTATTTTACATGAAGTAGTTGTTAAGGCACGCAGTTTTAAACAGTTCAATTTGGCTGCGCCATATTGAACATAGTACAAATGTCGAATCGAGATCAGAGAGTCTTTTTGAATGCATAAAAATCAATGAGTTAATGCGTTGGGTTAGGATGCGGCATTTATCCAATAGATTTTTTTATAGATCGGACGACAATGGACGTGTCAGTGCGATGATGCATTGACATTATTACCTAGGAGGTAAAAATGAGACACATTCTAACAGCATTACTGTTCTTAAGCATTACGGCACCCGCTTTAGCCAAGAAGGATTGCACAAATGAGCCCAAAGAAAAATGGATGAGCGTTGAGGCTTTTAAAAAGAAACTTGAAGACGAAGGCTATAAAATTCGTAAATTTAAAACACCCGGATCTTGTTATGAGATTTATGGAAAAAACAAAGAGGGTAAAGAAGTAGAAATTTACTTTAACCCCGTTGACGGCTCTATTGTTAAAGAAGAATAATTATTTAGGTTTTTAAGGGAGTGTTTTATGAAACAGTTAATTTGGGATCTTCCGACGCGATTATTTCATTGGGGATTGGCGGGCTCGGTTCTTGCTGCCTACGCGATAGCCCAGCTTGCAGATAAAGAAACTCCACTTTTTTATTTGCATGTGGTGTTTGCTGTCCTTGCAGGTTTATTGATGGTTTGGCGAATTTTTTGGGGAATTTTTGGAAGTAAACATTCGAAATTCTCAAATTTGTTTTTTTCTCCGCAAGAGATCATATCTTATTTTAAAGATGTTGTTGCAGGCAAGGGGCGGTACTACGCGGGTCATAACCCAGGAGGGGCTGTTGTTATTCTAACAATGTTTGTTCTTATTCTAATTGTGCTTCTTTCTGGGGTCATGACAGGCCTTACAGAAGTGGCAGAAGAGGTTCATGAGGTAACAACAAACTTATTAATAATTGCAGTTGTTTTTCACGTGATTGGTGTTTTGTTAGCAACGATCATGCATAAAGAAAAATACATTCTTTCAATGCTCAATGGAAAGAAAACAGGAAGTCCTGAAGATGGTATTTCAAAAAGTCACTCCTTTGAGGCTATAATCATGCTTCTACTCGTTGGTTCGGGATGGATTTACTTTATCAAAGGGTTTGATCGTGAGACAGCCATTTTTACCGCGCCGGGGACTCAGTGGAGTTTTCAAATCGGTGAGCCCTCGGAGGGGGGAGACGGCACGGAAGAGCATTCAGGTGAAGACTTAGAAGATGATGATTGATTCATGAAAGAAAAAAACATTATTGCTCTATTGCTATTTGCTGTTCTTGCCTTTGTCGTTACGGATTTATTTACCGATGCAAAAGAACAGTTGAGCGGGCCCCATCTCTTTATTGAGGTAATGATTGGGGTCCTGTCTTTTCTAGGGATTATTTTTTTATATCGGATTTCTTTTTTAGCAAAAGCAAAATTGAGTTCGACCCAAAATCAATTAGAATCTCTGCAAGTTGCCTTTACGAAATCTGAAAACCAAAAAGAAGATTTAACGACGGAAAGCCAAAAGTGGAAAGCAGAAGCTGAAAAACATATTTTAGGTCTTTCGCAAAGTATTGACTTGCAATTGGAGCATTGGAAACTAAGTCCTGCAGAAAAGGATGTGGCTTTATTGATCTTGAAGGGCTTGAGCTTAAAAGAGATTGCTCACCTTCGAAATGTTTCTGAAAAAACGATTCGAGCTCAGTCCGTTTCTATTTATACAAAGTCTGGATTGGGTGGACGTTCCGAGTTAGCGGCCTTTTTTTTAGAGGATTTGTTAAGTCCTAAAGGCAGATCATAAAAAAACCGACCTGGTCGGGTCGGTTTTTAAAGTTTTGATATATCTTAAAGATATAAAAAATATTTTTTGTAATTAGTAAGAACGGCGAGAATTAAAACCGCCACCGCCGCGAGAACCGCCACCATCACGTGGAGCTTGAGGCTTCGCTTCAGCAACTGTCATAGCTCGTCCACCCAACTCAGAACCATTGAATTTTTCAATAGCTACTTGAGCTTCGTTATTTGCTGACATCTCAACAAAAGCAAAACCTTTGCTGCGACCAGTGTCACGATCCATAATCACATTTGCAGAATCAACAGTTCCTGCTTGTGCGAAAAGATCATTAAGTTGAGTTGAATCAACTGAATATGATAAATTTCCAACGTATAATTTTTTTCCCATTTTTGCCTCCTATAAAAGCTTTGGGGCCATTCGTAGAAGACAAAAGAAAACCTAATGAAATTCGAGAACGACGTGAAACGACATATGGTCATACTTTTTAAGAAAAAGAAACAATTATTTTTAAATAAAAAGTCTAAAAGCAATATATTTAGATGCAATTAGAAAATAACACGCAACGTTATGTCGTTTTAAGTTCAATGGCCAATCCCTTGACTCCATCTCCTTGAAAGGTAGATTGAGGCTTCAAAAGGGAGGGATTATGAAAATTTCACAAAAAATGGTTTTGTTTCTAATGGGGTTGAGCGCTCTGAGCTTTCAGGCAAATGCAGGTCAAGCTTTAGAAAATATAGAAAAATCTAAAGTCGAGGTTCCTGTATACGGTGTATTTGCTCCAGAATTTGGATTTGATGATAACGATGATGTTCAGTTAGTTGTTGATGGTTA
>DAIRER010000567.1:0-1273 GCA_036795495.1 Pseudobdellovibrionaceae bacterium
GATCTACTGGGATTTGGTAAGCTATGGAATTGGCCAGGGTTATGGTCAGGTCGATATAATCTGGAACGCCAAACCAGTGGAGGAATTTATGGACGATCCTTCCTTCCCTGATTCTCTGAAAGCCCGCTTAAAACTCATTGATGAAGTCCACCAATATGCCATCGATTCACTTGGTTTAAAGGATACTAAAAACTACAAAACACTTTACGATCAAAAAGGTGAAGAGATTATGTGGGTTGTGCTGGCATGCGAGGAGTTTCGACTTAAGCCAAAGGAGTGGAAATTTCCAATTGTTGGAACAGTTCCTTACAAAGGCTTCTTTAATAAAGACAAGGCATTGGGTTTAAAGAAAGAACTTGAAGGCGAAGGTTACGATGTCATCATCCGCAATCCTGGAGGCTGGTCAACGCTGGGCTGGTTTACTGACCCCATTTTGAGCAAGATGTTAAACCGGAGCGAAGGTGACTTGGCGAATCTGATCATTCATGAAATGTCGCACGCTACAATCTTTGTAAAGGACAGCATTGACTTCAATGAAAACCTGGCCACATTTATTGGCGATCGGGGTGCGGAGCGATTTTTGATTTACAAGTATGGTGGTGAGTCAAAAGAATATTCAGACTACATGTCGGAAGATGTAGATTATCTCAAATATGTAAACCACATGTTAGGCGGGGCTAAACAGCTGGATAGTCTTTACACCACGATGAAAGAGAGTGATCCATTAGAACAAAAAAAATCAATCAAGAAAAATCTCATTCAAAAAATTGTGATGACGATGGACACACTTTCATTGGCACTTACGAAAGAACCCTCAAATCGTTTTCAGAACGCCTTGCCGAACAATGCATACTTTATGAATTTCCGTACCTATCAATCAAAACAGATTATTTTTTTGGAGGATTTTACATCGAATTATAAAAATGACCTGCAATTATACATCAAGGCATTAAGTGAAAAGTATCCTTTTCTGTGAGTTGTATTGCATGTGTTTTTCTTACAAGTGATGGCGGTATAATAACACCATTCAGATACTCAAAACACATTTATTGTTACGCCTATTAAGGAATTGTTAATAAAGGGCTTAGCGTTTTTAATGCCCTCAATTCTGTCTACTTTTGAGCCAAAGAGTTTATCTATGGGAAACAAGCAAATGCACCGAGTGCTTGTCGTTGATGATGAAGAGCCGATCCTTGAATTGTTAAAGTACAACTTGGAAAAAAATGGCTACGATGTAAAGACGGCATTAGACGGAGTTCGAGCATTAGAAATA
>DAIRER010000113.1:0-6354 GCA_036795495.1 Pseudobdellovibrionaceae bacterium
TAACATCAGGACAGACAATCCTACCCATCCCATTTCTTTTTCTTTATTTAAAATCAGATTCACCGTAAGAGCGATAACTCTGAGGATAGGTAAGAAGATCAGTATCCAAAATCCAATTTGAATCATAAAATCCTGTTTAAAATTCCATCCATAAAGAAGAAAGCCCAAAGAAATTATCAATAAAAAACGCAGGGGTTTTAATAAAAGCAAGTCCGCTGGGAGGTGTTTACTATACAAGTCCCCTCCGAATCATTTGAAATGCAGTAAAGAGAATAACAACAATAAAAAGATACCGAATTTTCTGATCTGATATTTTTACCAGGGATTTTGCTCCGATGTAGGATCCCAGCATAACTCCAATAGCCACGGGGGCGGCGATCTGAAGATCAATTTCACCTCGGGCGAGGGCTGCAGCACTGGCCGCGGTGGCGGTGACTCCAATCATAAAATTTGATGTCGCAGTAGAGACCTTTAGAGGCAGCTTCATATAATGATCCATGGCTAAAACTTTTAAAATTCCCCCACCGACGCCCAAGAGAGAAGAAAGCAAGCCAGAGAGAAACATCCAGGATAAGGCATGAAAGGGACGATCCACTTTATAACTGGAATTGTTAGGGTTTGGTTTATTCTCTTTGAAATAGGAGTTAAATCCAAGTCGATCTGACAAAGGATGGCCCAGAGCTAGATTTTCTTTTTTTCGCTTTAAAAACATGAGGTTGGCCGAAACTAATAGAAAAAAACCAAAGAGCAAAAAAAGGAATTCGGGGTTAATGGCTCGAGTTAAAAGAAATCCAATTAAGGCCCCTGTAATTGTTGCCAACTCTAAAAATAGCCCCACCCTAACATTTGTTAAGTTTTCTTTCACAAAGGAAGAGGCCGAAGCGGTTGAATTGGCAACAATGCTGATCAGGCTGATTGCTATGGCTTGGGGGATCGGGACCTTATAAATAAGAGTTAAAACCGGCACAATAATAACTCCGCCACCTAGGCCCAACAGAGCCCCTAAAAATCCAGCTATAGTCGCATAACTAATCAACATCATTCATGATCTATAGATCAAACGTTCATATCTATGCAACCCTATAAATTATGCATGTTGTTATCTTGATCATTTCTGTAAAAGTTGACATATTGGTTGAGCGACCTTAAAACTGTCTAACAATATTGTAACACTGTGTGGCAAGAATTATTTCTGAATTCTAAACATCAAGGGACGTTCATGAAAATTCAAATTATTTTAACTTTCATTTATCTTATTTCGCTTCCTCTTTCTCGCTCTTATGCAGCAGAAGGAGCCGTGAATTTATATTTACGTAGTTTTTCTTCTGGTCAAGGATTGGATGTGAGTTTGGGTTCTGTCCCATTAAATGATTTAAGTAAACGGGGATTTGGACTTTCACAGGTTGTGGAAAAAGTGATAGAGGAAGGACCTTCCCATACAGTTGTTGTATTGTACATTCCAAAAGGTCTATCAGAGGATGAGAAAACAGAATATGGAGATCTTATCCAAAAAGAACTTTCCCTAGCTTATCCTCTAATGAAATTCACTGTGAAATATTCTTTTCTGGATCCTATCGAAGGAAAACAGCAAATGGATATAGATAATGCCGAAGTTGAAAGAGAACTAATAAGTAGGAATGATGCAACACCAGAAGAAAAAAAACTGGGTCAAATGATGGTGGCACTTAATAAAATGAAGATGGCCTTTAATTTCGTAACACGAGTTGCTGACATTCGAGATACGATTAAAGGGTTAAAAAGTAAATCACCAAAAAGCCGGGATTTATCCATTGCAACGGCCGTTGGGATTTCAAAAGCAGGCGTAAATTCCTACGCATGGATTGCGACTTCAAATGATCCTGGTGCTTCCGCTTATATGAGTGCTGTTAGCAGTTGGGCTTTAGATATTTGGTTTGCTAAAAATTCTCAAAAGTGGGCCAACTGGAAGAAAAGTTCTTATCTTTCTTGGAATCGATTTGGATTTGGTCCATTAGCTAAATTAATAAATAAAACTGAAGCTCGACGGACTTGGGTTGTAGATACATTGAACGGATTTTTTTGGTCCCATTATTTTAGAACGCTGGCTTATATGGATAACCCCTCTCAGGTGGGTTCTATTTATTCTCAAAATGGAGTTGAAACCCTTTGGATTCCCTATACTTTGAGCACGCTGACGGGTGGACCCATCAGTGCTAAATCAAATCCTTCAATTGATGATCTTAGAAGGAAAGGCAGACTCTCACCAAAGACTCATTTTTATACCTTTTTAGCCTATGATGCGAATTTTACGGCCAGTGGTTTTATGCTTCAAAAAGCTTTAATGTCGGCCTATTGGACTTTATCTATTGCAGAATGGTCGACTCGGATGGGTTTTATTACCGCCAATGTGGTCCTTCCCGCTCGATATAAAAAATTAGTAATGCTAGACCCAAGACTCAGTCAAATGGAAGTCCAAGGGATTCTTCACAAAGAGGGGATCATTTTACCAGAAGGTCCTACGGGTCAGTTAAGTTCAGAGCACGTCCTGAAAGATTGGGAAATGAGATCGCAAACTTTTCGCGACCCTAGAACTATGGATTTGATGGAACGTGGTTTTTATAATTTTGAAAAAATAGTTAATAATGCTTACAGACGAATTGTTTTTGCCAATACTCAAAGAGTCACTGGAGTAGATTTACTCGATATAAATCCAAAATTAGATTCAGTTCATCAAGTTTGTAAAAATATATTTAAATTTTAAGTCGGTTCAAGGCATTGGAAAGATCTGAAATCAAATCTTCGACACTCTCTAAGCCGACACTCAGTCGAATCATGCGTGGATCTAGAGCTGTCATTTTATGATCTTTTTCAGGAATTCCTGAGTGGGTCATATAACCAGGGACTTCTATAAGGGTTTTGTTTAAACCTAAACTCACAGCCAATGTAATGGCATAGGAATTTTGGGCCACATCATCGATAAACTTCTCGCAAGTTTTCATGTTGCCTTTAACGAAAAAAGACATCATGGTTCCGGGAGCAAATTGTCCTTCTGGTGACTTTAAGTATTTTTTTGCGAGTTTGAAATCGTAATAGGATTTTAAACCTGGATAAATCACGCGTTCGACCTTGGGGTGTTTTTCTAAAAATTTTGCAATTTTTAAAGAATTTTGTGTCTGTTGATCAAAACGCATGCTTTGAGTTGAAATGCCGTAAACTAAAATATGCCAAGCCGCATAGGGAGTGATAACAGCTCCAAAATCCTTTCGAGCAATGCTCAGGGCATTGTAGTACTTTTTTGAAGTCATAATAGCTCCGCCCATTTCGGTTCCAAACCCAGAAATATTTTTTGTAAGACTTTGGATGACCATATCGGCGCCCCATTCAAGTGGACGATGCCCTCGGGGTGTTGGAAAAGTGTTATCAACAATCACAAGAACTTGATTTTCTAATTTACGATGGAGATTTGCTTTTTTTACTTTTTTTACTAAAGGTTCGATATCAATTAACTCTAAGCTGGGATTGGATAATGACTCATAGTAAAGAATACGAACTTGAGGATTTAATAAAACTCGATCCAAATCTTTAAAATCATTCATATTGATTTGCTCGGTTTCTATTCCTAACTTGGGGAGCCAATGGGTCAGTAAACTGTGAGTACAGCCATAAAGAGTTCGATGGGCCACAACTTTTTGACCTTTGCCTAACATGGCAAGTAGGGATGTCGTGATCGCGCCCATTCCTGAACCAAAGGAGAGCGCTATTTCTGCGTTTTCGAGCATGGCCATTTGTTCTTCTAACATGAGGGTCGTGGGCTCTGCGAGACGATCATAAATAAGAATGGGGGATTTGTCTTTGGATCCTTTTGTCTTTTCTTGAGGTCCTTGTGCAAAATCAATAAAGCCTTGAGCTCCTCGTTTTAGGGATTGGAGTCGAAAAGTTGTTGAGGCCGTCATTGGAGGAATCAAGTGGTGGCCGAACTCCCAGGCCGGTGTGTCGCCAAGACCATGAATAGATAAGGTTGTTTTTGATGCCTGTTTAATATTCTTAACTTTCATTTTATTTTTCATCGAAACCTCCAAAAAAATTCACTCGTTCTTTTAAGCCAGTAGAGCTTCTCTTAGAAGTAGATAAAAATGAAGAGAATAGAAAGTTAAACCTTAAAAGTTGATGCGACAAGTTGAGGCTTTGGTCGGTCTGGACCTTTTAATTTCCAAGCTTCGTGGCACAATAAAGTCTACAAAGGAAATATAATTGCAAAATCTACACCTAGAAAACCCAGTTCAAAATGAAGCCTTTTCTTTTTATAGAAAACTCTTAGTTTATTTTTCCAATGTTCTAGAGGTTTCTTTACCCTGTGATTTATCAAATTTGAGTTTTTATTTAGATGATAAAAATAAACTTAAATTTTCAAATACTCTTCATGAAGTCCCTAAGGGGGTCTCTTTAGAGGAATCTAAAAAGATTGTACAAGTGCTTCATAGCAAAGGAGTCGCCGGAATTGAGGTCAAAGATTCAGAATCAAAATCTACATTTAATATTCAATTAAATTGGACTCAACTCAATCAAGTAAATAATATTCTCGATTATCTTGAGCTCTTTGATGTAGATCAAGAGATACACAGAACTTCTGATCAGACAGAACTTCAGTGTCTCAATTGCGATTCACATTATCCAAAAGAAACAACCATCTGTTTAAGTTGTGGTTTCAGTTTACTGAATCCCGGAAGTTCTGAAGCCCAATGTGAGGTTTTTATAGTCTCTGAATTAAGTCAAGAACATCAAATTCAGTTTATAAAAAAATATATAGATTTAGAAGTCGATATACGGCGACCCATTAAAGCGGGTCAAATTATTATTGCAGGTGTTTCTAAGACCCTTGCACAGGTTATGATTCAAAAATCAAAAAGCTATGATGTTGAAATGGAGTGTCGAGATCTGTCTTCTTTTTCTGATTTTAGAAGTCCGTTATTAAAAATGTCCAAGCTAAAAGAAATGGCTCTAAAGAACTTTGAAAAGTCCCCTTGGTATAAAAAATCAGTTCCTTTTTTTCGAATTGAGGCACCCTTAGTTATGCGTAGAATAAAAGGAGATTTTTTTCGATCCATTTGGTACCGGCAAGAAAAAAATATAGAAGTGCAGTTAATTTTAGTGGATACATTTTTTCATGAATATATGAGATGGGTTCAGATTTATAATGATTTTGAGATTGAAGAAAAAAATGAACTTAAAAGATTTAACTCAATTTCATTTAATCATTTTGTCAGTCATTTTACTGAAATATTTCGTTTGTTTATGAATCTTAGAAATCTACTTTTAATGAACAGTTCTATTGATGAATCCATTCTTTATGAAGAACTAAAGAAAGTTTATGAGATTATTGAGTCCTTCGATGCCTCTCAAAAAATTGTAGAAAATTATAGGAGAATTTCAGGATGAAAAACAAAGAAATTGCCCACTTTGTTGTGATTTGCGGAAATGTAGACTTGAATTATTTAGTTCAGCAGTTTTTTGAACGTAATTCATTAAGTTATGAAATATACTCTTCATTAAAAGATTGGCGAATGTCGGCATCAAAGGACCGTTTAACCGGTGTTTTTATTGATTTTAAAAATTTAATGTCTTCAGAGCAAGAAAGCCGAGATTGGTTTCACCACATTGAATCGGTCTTTCCTGTTATGATTTTAATGCCCTCTAAGGCCTCTGTCTCTTTAAAAGTAACACATAAAAACGAACTTTTTGAGTCGGATGAATCTATATTAGGATTATTAAAAAAGACAATCGAGGCTCATCATCCACGATCCTATCGTGAGCATGTTCGGTATGATCGATATCATCGTGTGATGCTTCGACGAAAATCAGATCAACAAGAAATGCCGGCATTTGTTGCAAATATTTCAGTTGGGGGCGTTTTTGTCGTCGTAAATTGTATGGATAAAACACTTTCAACTCAACAAGAGCTAAGTATTTTGTTTTTAGATTTAAAAGGCACTCCAAGAATCAATGGAAATGTTCGATTCATTCGTCACTGGGATGAGGCACAAAAACAGTCTCCAGGTCTGGGAATACAAATTGACGAAAAAGATTTAATCACCTTAAATCAAATTCTTTATTATCGATTAAATACTTAAGAGATTTTCATTTTAAAAAGAACAGAATACATGGCCTTGAGCATTTCAGGGTCATAGCGCCCCGCTAGTTTTTCTTTCATCATTGTCAATGCATCTTTAGGGAGCATCGGTGAGTTATAGGATCTTTGTGTTGTCATTGCATCATAGGTATCCGTAAGTGCCACAATTCGAGCATAGGGATGAATCTCATGACCTTTACTCTCTTGAGGGTAACCATTCCCACTCCAGGATTCATGGTGTTCAAAGC
>DAIRER010000568.1:0-1267 GCA_036795495.1 Pseudobdellovibrionaceae bacterium
AAAGTCTAAATTGGTGGCGATCAATTCGGACATTGAAAGAACTTTATTTTTTGATTTTTTACCTTTAAATATTGGTGAAATTCGAGGATTTAAAACGCGGTTTCATTTGTACTCTGTGCCTGGGCAAGTGGTTTATGATGCCTCTAGAAAATTAATATTAAAGGGTCTGGATGGAATTATTTTTGTCGCAGATTCTCAAGCTGAACGTATGGATGAAAATATTCAGTCTTTAAAAAACCTAGAAAAAAATCTCGAGCAGCAGGGCTATGACATTCGAGAGATCCCTCTGGTGATTCAATACAACAAGCGGGACTTGCCGAATGCGGCCACCTTATCAGAGCTTCGTTTGGCATTAAATCCCTACAACGCTCCAGAGATTGAGGCCAATGCCCACGAAGGGGGCGGAGTGATGGACTCTTTAAAAATCATTTCAAAATCCATTATCAACGTGCTTAAGGGCGGCTCCGGCGTTTAAGTTATACTGTAAGTATTATGAAGACTATGAAAACATAAATTTAATCAGATCATTATACGTGCGTGTTTGGCGGGTTTTGTTGAGCGCTTCTATATAGATCTGTCTTCTGGCGCTGGGGTCACTTTTCAAAGAAGAGCCCCATGTGGGAATTTTTTCACCCGATTTCCTACAAAAATATTCAATTAAAATTCTTCCAAATCGACCATTGCCTTTTGCAAAGGGATGAATGGTTTCAATTTTTTCATGAAATCTAGCAGCTATTTCTTGTGTGGAAATTTCTTTGCTTTCAATCCAATAGTTGAGGTCATCTTCAAGTTTTTTAAATTCTGGCCAGATTTGGTGAGCCGAAAGAAAATAGAGATTATCTAATTCGTGTTTTCGAATTTCGCCAGCCCATGACCAGACTTTTTCAAAAAGTTTTTTATGCAATTTTTGCCAAAAGTTATAGGTTAGTCCATTTTCGTTGCATTTTTGTAGCCAGGCCAGGCCTTCTGCGATGTTCTCTTCTTCGTGCTCATCCAGCTCGCCAATATTCTGAATATATTTTGGTTTTAAACCTTTTCGTAATTCCGGCGGGAGTGGTGTTTGGCCATCTCTATCTTTGAATAAAAAATTATTTACCATATATCACCTTTATTGAGGAAAGTTTGTGCCAATCGCTCAATTCGCTCCTTTAGGTCTTGTTCAACCCGTTGATCCTCCAACGACATGTGTGTATCTGCTTGCTGCAGAAGCAGTCTGGCTTTATTTTGCGCTTGTTCTTTCAAAATTTCTTGGACACTGGACTGTGGA
>DAIRER010000569.1:0-1265 GCA_036795495.1 Pseudobdellovibrionaceae bacterium
ATTTTTACCAGCGAAAGAGCCTTGATTGAGACTTCGTCTCCAGGCAGAATTTTATTATCGCCCTGATCGGTCACATGAGGCCTAAACTCATTAAACAAAGGCGGTTCAAATTTTATCAATGGGGCAAATCGTTCTTGGATTTTGTCCCACAGAGTCTGAAGTTCGGTGGTTTTTTTTAAGCTCAGTAACGGGTACGTCGTTATTAACACCAAACATTTCTTTGGTCTTCCCAATAGTTTTGATTTTGTTTGTTCTTAAACAGCATATTTCCAAAATTTCTATAAGGTCACTTGTGTCGCCATTGAAACTAAACGGCCTAAGGATTGTCACATGTAACGGCCAAGTTGCATTTGCAAATATAAATGGAACCTTTTCTATAAATGAAACTACGATAAATTTATTCATGTTTTTTCTTTACTCTATCTCCTTTCAATTCTTTGTCAAACCCTTCCAAATCCTACACAACGCCTCAGTGCACGTATTTGAGTTTTGAGATTATCTAACACCCTCAAGGTTAAAACGAGAAAGCTGTCCCAACTGGAACAGCTTAGCAAGATTTACTGCGATTTCTAATACAACTTCTTTCACCCAACTGCCCACACAGTTCCCTCAGGATAATCTTTTAAGAAAGAATCAGCGGGTCCAGGATACGGGTACGCTGGAAAATCTGCTGTGCCGTCCACAATCGATCCTGAATAGGGCGAGTCTTTCCCGTTCCAGTATTTGATCTCACCAACGTTGGCATCCGAAAGAAAAGGGAAGGCTTTTAATAATTTTTCCTCATTTTTTTTGTTTTCGAGGTCAATCGTTTTGCGAATAAATGTTTTGGCCATAGATATTTTTTAGTTTCCCCCTACTCTACTGTATTGTTTGACAAAGTCAAGTTTAGGTTGTAAGGTGAAGGAAATTTTTGATCTAAAACAAAACGATATGACAAACACACAAGACAAAGTCATCGACTATGCCCGTAGAATTTGCGCCATGCTTCGCGCAGATCTCCCAAATATGAAACAACCTGAAGCTCAGAGAAATGTATTTGAAAAGTACATAACAGTATTTCACCCCCATTTCATTGTATGGGTTGCGGGAATGCAAAACTCCTGTAGCTCAACGACAGGAAAATATGCAGCTGCTGACAACATTGAGCTTGAATTGATCGAAGATCATCAAAAGATGCTCTTTGATTTTATGGGTCAGCTCAATATTTATCCAAACAACAACCTGTACAAAAAATTACAACCGGCCATTGATGCAATAAACCAGGT
>DAIRER010000570.1:0-1263 GCA_036795495.1 Pseudobdellovibrionaceae bacterium
ATTAAGTTTGTATATAGAAACCAGGCAAGCCAAACGCTTTCTCCCTTGCCCTGATGACCAACACGGTTCATCCCATCATTCCAATCTCCAGAACCCATTAACGGCAATCCATGAGTTCCAGTTTTAAGACTGTAATCCAAGGCCCGCACGCAATGTGTATAGAGCGTCGCACTTTTATGGGAGACTTGAGGTGTGTAGTAAGAATCTTCTTGCGATGGCAACAACGTAGGTCCTTCAAGAAAAGAAACCGAAACATCTAAAATTGAAAAATCTTGAGTTGTCTTTAAGTAATGACTAACAACATAAGGTAGCCACAACAAATCATCAGAAAAGTGAGTTCGAACTCCACGGCCCTTCGGAGGATGCCACCAATGCTGTACATCCCCTTCTAAAAACTGTCGACCTGCCGCACGTAAAATATGTTCTCTGGCTAAGTGTGGCTGCGTCCACATCAGTGCCATGACATCCTGTAACTGATCTCGAAAACCAAAAGCCCCACCCGCTTGATAAAATCCAGTGCGCGCCCAAAATCGACAGACCGTAGTTTGATACAGTAGCCAACGATTCAACATAAAATTCATTGATTCATCAGGAGTCTCAACGGTGACTCGAGATAAAATATTGCCCCACTGACGACCCACTTCATCAAACACGTCTTTTAAATTTAATGAACGTAACTTTAAGACCAAATCCTGAGCCGATTTACGATCTTCTGTTTGACCTAAAAAGAAAGTCAGCTCAATAGAGGCTCCTGGCTCTAAAAAAATTTGTTTTTGAAGGGCAGCACAGGGATCAAATCCTGCGCCCGCACGTCTTGAAAAGCCATTTCTGTTAAAAAGACTTCCAGGTGAATCTAAACTTCCATTTCGACCCATAAATTCTGTGCGATCACAGGTCCACGAATTCATTTTTTCTTGCATGGTCACAAAGGATATTTTGTGGCCATATTCATCACTCCGTGCATTGAGAGCAAAAATACTTTCCGTCAATTCATCAAATTCTGTTAAAGTTGTCGGCGCCATCAAGGCACGATTAAATCCTAAAACCCATTCAATATAGCTACAAACCACTAAGTTGCGCTTCACTTTAGAATTATTTTTTATCTTAAGAATCGATATTTTTACAGGCATATCCCAAGGAACAAATTGAGTGAGTTCACTCGCGACCTCATGAGACTCATGGATAAATCGCGAGTAACCACTTCCATGATAAACAATGTAACTGGCCTCTTCGACTCGAATAGGAAGTGCTGTTGGTGTCCAG
>DAIRER010000571.1:0-1252 GCA_036795495.1 Pseudobdellovibrionaceae bacterium
GCTTTATGAAAATGGAAAATACAAATGGGAATCTAAATGGATTGAACCTAAAGAACTTCGTGGCATTTATAAATCTTGGACAGAGACCTATCCTCTGATCAGCATCGAAGATGGTTTTGCAGAAGATGATTGGACCAGCTGGATTGAAATGACCAAAGAAATTGGAAATCAAATTCAAATTGTTGGTGATGATCTTTTTGTCACAAACCCTAAACGATTAAAAACAGGAATTGAAAAAGGGGCTGCGAATGCTTTACTCGTAAAGGTCAACCAAATTGGGACCCTTTCAGAAACAGCAGAGGCTGTCCGCATGGCCCAAATGAATCGATTTAAAACCGTAATGTCTCATCGCAGTGGTGAAACAGAAGACTCAATGATTGCAGACCTTGCTGTAGCTCTAAACTGCCATCAGATCAAAACGGGAAGCCTTTGTCGTTCAGAACGAACAGCAAAATACAACCAACTTTTACGTATCGAAGAGGACCTGGGCGATCAAGCCATTTATTGGGATAAATCGGCGTTTCGTTGATAGGTTAAAACGGCACAAAGGCTAGCTTGAATAGAATTGAATTTGAAATCACAACAAGAATTCTTTACCCTTAAAGTATGTTTAATACGGGTTTCAAATTCAAATTTCTTTTACTGCATCCTTTAAGAGTCGCCTTGGTCTGCTTTGTTTTTATTTTTGTAAGTTCACTGGTCAATGGAAACATGGAAAGACTCTGGAACCTACGCAATGATTATTTTAAAATTTCAAATAAGCTAGCAACAACGCATCAGCAATTGGCTATTTTAAATAAACAACTTAAAAAAGTGAAAGATCCACATTTTCTTGAGCAAGAAGCGAAAGAACGTCTGAATTTAGCCAACGAAAATGAGTTGGTTTTTATTTTTGTGGACTAAAAATTCTAAATATCAAAGGAGATTCGTTTTGAAGTTTTTAATCCTTGGCCAAGGCGGCCGAGAACATGCCCTTATTAAATCCCTATACAACTCCCCCACAGTTAAAGAAATCCATGCCATCCCCGGGAGTGATGGATTTCAAAAAATGGCGATGGTTCATAAAGTAGATTTAAAAAAAACAGATGAGTTAATTCAGTTCTGTCTTAATAAAAATATTGATGTTGTTATTATTGGCCCCGAAGAACCTCTCGTCTGGGGAGTTGCCGATGCCCTCCGAGCTCGAGGCATTCTTGTTGTGGGACCAAATAAAGAAGCCGCACAACTCGAAGGCAGTAAAAATTTTGCAAAA
>DAIRER010000114.1:0-6249 GCA_036795495.1 Pseudobdellovibrionaceae bacterium
AACAGACAAAGGCAACTCCGCCAAAAATTAAGCCTTTTAAATTTGAAGGCAATTGGACAGGTTTGCGTAAAGCGATGGGTGATGATGTTTTAAAACCCGTCAACACTCAAATCGACAAAGGGATTTTAAAAGATATAGGTATTAAGCTGAGTGAATATCCAAAATCATTCACTCCCCATCCGAAACTCCTTAAACTTTTAGAATCGCGTAAAAACATGGCTCTTGAAAAAGAACCCATTGATTGGGGTATGGGCGAGCTTCTTGCCTATGGCAGCTTGCTCAGTGAAGGCACCTCGATTCGACTTTCTGGACAAGACTGTGTGCGCGGGACGTTTACACATCGTCATGCGGGACTCTATGATGTGAAGACAAACCAATCCTACTTTGCCCTAGATCATATTAACGGAGATAAGGTTGAGTTTTGTGTTTACGACTCGATTTTATCTGAATACGCCGTTTTAGGTTTTGAATATGGAAACGCCACCTGTGACCCAACTTTTTTAACCATCTGGGAAGCGCAGTTTGGAGATTTTGCAAACGGAGCTCAAATTATCATCGATCAGTTTTTAACGAGCGGTGAAAATAAATGGATGCAAATGACCGGCTTGGTTTTATTGTTACCCCATGGTTACGAGGGACAAGGCCCCGAGCACTCATCAGCACGGCTTGAGCGATTTTTAAATTTGGCGGCACAAAACAATATTCAAATTTGCAACCTCACAACGCCGGCTCAAATTTTTCATGCCCTTCGTCGACAAATCAAACGCGATTTTCGAAAGCCCCTTATTGTGATGTCTCCCAAAAAACTTTTACGTTATCCTCGAGCTATTTCAACCTTAGAAGAACTCGCTCATGGAGAATTTCACGAGGTGATTGATGAATGTATACTTACGGATAAAAAATCCATAGAAAAAGTCGCCTTTTGTACAGGAAAAATTTATTACGAACTTCTTGAAGAGCGAGAAAAACTAAAAAACACACATACGGCTTTGATTCGGTTGGAACAAGTTTATCCTTTTGCCTCTCAACAGGTGGCTCAAATATTAAAAAAATATCCCCAAGCTAAGAAAATAGTTTGGGTTCAAGAAGAGCCACGCAACATGGGTTCCTATCATCATATTTATTTTAAATTTAAAGATTTATTTGCAAAAGAAAAATTGAGTTTTGATCTTGAGTATGTGGGCCGACCCGAGCGATCTTCACCGGCGACGGGATCCATTTTTCGACACAATCAAGAGCAAGCTCAAATATTAAAAGATTGCTTTACAATTTAGAGCATTGAATAATGAAAAGGCAATTTTAAGGAGATTTAGAAAATGAAAGTTGAAGTTAAAGTTCCTTCTGTCGGAGAATCCATTACCGAAGCAACTGTTGGTTCATGGATTAAAAAAAATGGTGAATTTGTTAAAAAAAATGAACCCATATTGTCCCTAGAGACGGATAAAGCCAGCGTCGAAGTTATTTCAGAAAGCGATGGGGTTTTAACCGTTATGGCCCAGGCCGGAGACACTGTAAAAATCGGAAGTGTTGTGGCCGTGATTGACTCTGACGCCAAAGCAGCTTCTCTGTCTGCGGCTCCTCCTTCTGCAGCAGCCACTAGTACGGCAAAACCACCGCCGCCGCCACCTCATTCACAACCAACGCCCCTTTCTCCTGCGGTCCAAAGGATTGTTTCTGAAAAAGGAATCGATCCATCGCAAATCTCAGGGACAGGAAAAGACGGACGTATTACCAAAGCCGATGCCCTTGGCTTGACATCTTCGCCAAATTCGATCCCCACGGTTTCCGCCCCTGCTCCTGCACCCACTCCCACAGAGGCCGCAGCAGCTAAGCCAGCCCCTGGTTCAAAGCGATTGGTTGCGATGACAACGATTCGAAAACGTATTGCCGCACGCTTGGTGGAATCACAGCAATCAACAGCCACGTTGACGACTTTTAATGAAATCGACATGAGCCGTATCAATGAACTCAGAAACAAATATAAAGATAAATTTAAAGAAAAATATGGCATCAGTCTTGGCTTTATGGGCCTTTTCACAAAGGCTACCATTGAAGCCTTGAAAGCTTTTCCCCAGGTGAATGCGTATATCGTTGGAAATGATATTGAGTTTCATGATTATTTTAATATTGGAATGGCTGTCAGCACAGAAAAAGGTTTGATTGTGCCTTCGATTAAAAATGCACAAAACCTCACCGTCCCTGAAATTGAACAAGCTATCCGTAATTTTGCACTAAAAGCTCGCGAGGGAAAAATCAGCGTCGATGATCTTTCCGGTGGAACATTTACGATCACCAATGGAGGGGTTTTTGGATCTTTGCTTTCGACTCCTATTTTAAACCCTCCGCAAAGTGGAATTTTAGGTCTACATAAAGTTGAAGATCGCCCCATTGCCTTGAACGGTCAGGTGGTGATTCGTCCTATGATGTATGTCGCTCTTTCCTATGATCATCGTATGATTGATGGCAAAGAAGCGGTTGGCTTTTTAGTGAAAGTCAAAGAAGGAATCGAAGATCCTGAACGATTGCTTTTAGAAATTTAATAAAAGAGGTTTTTATCATGTCTCAATTTGACTTTGATTTAGTTGTTATTGGTTCGGGTCCTGGTGGATACATAGGTGCTATTCGCGCCGCCCAATTGGGTTTACGTGTCGCTGTTATTGAAAAAGATTCGACTCTTGGAGGCACCTGTTTAAATGTGGGTTGTATCCCATCAAAGGCACTACTTGAAAGTTCAGAACATTTTGCTTCAGCTCTTCATGATTTTAAGAATCATGGAATTCACTTTTCTCAAACGCGAGTGGATTTATCCACCATGATGGGACGCAAAGATAAAATTGTAAAAGATCTCACTCAAGGGATTGCTTTTTTATTTAAAAAAAATAAAATCCAATCTCTTTTTGGTTTTGGAAAAATTTTGGATATCCATCGAGTCCAAGTCACATCACAAGATGGAACTATAAAAGAAATTTCGGCTCAAAATATTTTAATAGCCACAGGGAGTGTCCCAGTTGAACTTCCTTTTTTAAAATATGATGAACAAAAAATTGTTTCATCAACAGGGGCTTTAAGTTTAGAACGGATTCCTGAAAAAATGGTCGTTGTTGGAGGTGGAGTCATTGGCCTTGAGCTCGGTTCAGTGTGGCAACGCTTGGGTGCTCAGGTGACTGTCATTGAGTACAGTGATCGACTTGTGGCCACAATGGATAAAGATTGTATTCAGGTCTTACAAAAGAATTTACAAAAATCTGGGATGAGCTTTTTACTTTCGACAAAAGTCACTCAATCTGAAATTCTGCCCGACGGAGTTCAAATCACCTACGAAAATTTAATTGATGGAAAAGCTCAATCCATTAAAACGGATGTTGTTCTGGTTTCTACAGGGCGAAAACCCTTTACTACAAATTTGGGTTGTGAAGAAATGGGTCTGGAGAAGGACCCCCAGGGTCGTCTGAACGTGAATGCTCACTATCAAACACGATTTCCAAATATTTATGCCATTGGGGACGTGATCAAGGGTCCTATGTTGGCTCATAAAGCAGAAGAAGAAGGGGTCGCTGTGGCCGAGTGGATTGCCACAGGTGTGGGCCATGTCAATTATAATACTGTCCCTTCAGTGATTTACACACATCCCGAAGTTGCTTCTGTCGGAATGACCGAAGACATCGCTCGTGAAAATGGATTTGACGTGCGTGTGGGTAAATTTCCATTTATGGCGAATGGACGAGCCAAGGCTTTGGGATTTACAGATGGTTTTGTTAAAATTGTAGCCGATGCTAAAACCGATCGAATTTTGGGTGGACACATCGTAGGTCCACGGGCCAGTGAATTGATCGGTGAAATCATTGTGACCATGGAGTTTGGCGGCAGCAGCGAAGATTTAGCTCGTAGTTTCCACGCTCATCCCACACTGAACGAGGTCATCCGCGAAGCCGCCCTGGCCGTCGAAGGCCGCGCCCGCCAAATGTAAACGGATCCCTTTCACTAGTGACGCAAAACAAATTTTCTTAGAGATAATTCTAAGCTTAACTTTTCCGAACCGCTCAAATTAGCAACAAGTGTTCACGATCTTAAGTTACTCTTATAAACTATTTCTTGCTGTTGTCCTTGAAGAGAAAAGAAGCAAATTTATTTGACGACTCTTTGGCTGGGGACTTAAGTGAAATGATGATTGATGCCAGATCCTTTAACTTCAAAAAGTAAAGTTGATCTACGCGATCAACTTTACTTTTTCTGTGGACTCGTGGGCTTTATGAAAATTTAAAGCGCCGAACTTGCTCAGACTATTTAATTTCACAGGTCATTGTTGCAGAATAAACTTCACCTAATTTAGGTGTTGCTCCGATCACTAACTGGGCCATCGCCTTTTCCCCTTTTTTTAAGGGTTGATATCCAGACGAGTATGCGTTTGTATTCTTTGTTCCAATTCTAGCTGTGTAACCGAAGTTTCCTTGGGAAAAAATGTAATTTACTTGTTTTACTCCACTACCAAGGAAAACGCTGTCCTCATTGTCGAACTCTGCTTTTACAACTTCTGTAGACGCAAGAGGGACAAGACATTCAACCATTATGGATTTTACGCATTCTTTATCCTCATTTCGACCGCTCCATTCTAAACAGTCTTCACACTGAGATGTTTCATAGACTTGCTTTTGAATTTGGCACTCAGCTTGTTTGGCCAGAACGGGTAATGCAAAAAAAGAAGTTAATAAAATAATTTTTGTCATAAAGACCTCCTTAAAGGTTTTGGGTTACAGCTATCTAACCTGTTTCTTTATAATTTCCGAATCAGGATTGTGTTAGCCAGCCTTCTATGAAAAACTTTCAAAGTATTAAGAAAAAATGCACATTCAAAATTGTTTGGATTCTGTCAGGATTCTTCTGCTATAATTCAAGGGGCCCGTTTAAAATTATTTCTAAATTTTTTGAATTATGGCCGCATCAACGACTTCATTGAGAAAATTAAATTGACCGACGTTGACTTTACACCAGGCATTCCATTGAACATTTGTGGGAAGACTTGATGGAAGTCGTTCCTTAAGATTTTAGTTCTGAGTTAAAAATCTTTAATTCTTGTAATCTTTAAGGGGCTTTTGCTTTTCTTTTGGATCTACTTTACAATTCTTGAATATGAAACTATTTACGATTTTTCTTTTTTTATTTGTGGGCAACCAGGTCTTTGGCGGTCGTCCGGTGTTTCAAACATTAACTCGAGACGAGCTCATCGGGCGCAGTGATTTTATTTTTGCTGGCTGGCCAAGTCCACAGCCTGCGGCAAAACCTTGCGCAAGCGAGATAGGTCGGTGGCAAGTACATAAGGTTTTTCGGGGAGACCAATCACTTGAAGGCCATATTATTTCAATAGCCAATCACGGTTATAAATTTCAAGAAAAGATCATTAGTAAAAATGGAGCCTATCAATCAAAAGGGCCCAGCTATGAGGCCTTTACATTTAAGACAGGCCAGATTGATCGTGACTCATCTACCTCCATTCTATTTACACAGGCACATAAAGATGGCTGCTTTGAGCTAGCCGCTAGTGGCGCCCAAGAACACGCCTTTGCTGAGGCCGAAATCGCGGCCCTTCTCGCCGGACCAAAAGATTGTGAGACTTCCATGCGTGGATTTTCTCTGCGCATCGACAAGCTTCCACGCGCCTGTATGGAGGACTCTGACTGCGACTTGTTCTACCTTCACCCATACACCTGTGAACAGCCCTTTGTTTTAAGCAAATCCGCAAAGAACGCCATTACAAACGACGAGTTTATATCGCTGCAAAGTAAGGCGCGCTCTGCTTGCCAAGCAGGGTCGGCAAACTCGCCCGCCTGTTTAAACCAGAACAAGTTACCTGTACGCTGCAATAAGGATAAATGTGAGGCTGGCCTACCAAGCAAGAGCCCTTTGCCCGTCTTTCGCTTAGGAAAAATCAAGTCGTCCTGTGCCCCTCACGATGCGCTTTCGGTTATGATTTCAACAGTGACATCTGAAAAAAATGAGTATCCAGTTTTTACTTTAAACTGGTGGGGAGAAAACAAACCCCGTCTCTCAAATGAAGTCGGTGTTATATACAATCTAAATTATTCTGGTGGAGATGCCTTTGCAGCTGGATTTTCTGCCTCCTACTGCCCTTATAAGGGCCACTGCACAGCGCTTAAGAGTCTTGTTGTAAAGGTCGTCATAGATAGCAGTGGCAAGAATTCATTTTATGAATTCTCTTTTCAATGGATGATTTGGAAAATAACTGCACTTAAC
>DAIRER010000572.1:0-1248 GCA_036795495.1 Pseudobdellovibrionaceae bacterium
TAGGGTCTCTGGAAATAAAGTTTCCAGATCAGTATAAAAACATTGAGTTCATACATAATGGAGCGAGCACTCAAGAATGGTTGGTTAAAGAAACCTATAAGATAAACTCTAAAGAACTTCATCTTATGAAAATTGTGCACACTGATTCAGATCGATGGTTTATTGTTTTTCCTGTAGATGAGGATCAATCCTTAGGTGTTTTAAATTATATATCGAATCAACAATTGGGTCTTTCAATGTTAGCCACTATCAAAGATAAAGATCAGCCTCAATTAACCCATAGTTATTTTGTAGAAGCTTATATTCAGTCGAAATAAATGCTTTGATGTCAATGTTGGCTAAGTCATGTGCTTAAAGAGTTTAGTTACTACGAACGGCTGTTATACAGGTCAAGCCAAGTGTAAAATCTAATCCTTTCTCTTTATCTGATTTAATAAGTTCTTCTTTAATTTTTTGAAGATCCTTTACTGAAAGACTATCTGGATTTAGATTATGAACCAAGTTACACCAAGCAAATACTAAAGAATGGAATTCATGAGTGTTTTGTGAGTTGTATTTATTTATCAAAACAGGATTGAAACTTTTGACAAATAAATTATTTTCTTCAAGGGCTTTCGGGATAAGCCTAGCTATAATCCTACCGTTACCCATGGTTTGACTTAACCCAAGCATTAGTTTTTGTAAGGAGGGAATGTTGTCCATAACAATTGAAAACTGATCATCTGCTTCGATGCCAATTAGAGCTCCCCCTGGAGTAAGAAGATTGTGGATAATTTTTGCATATTCTTGTAATCGATTTGCACAATAAATAATCGTAGCTCTATGAAAAACGACATCCCAAATTCCACTTTGTAGAATTGACTCCACCTTAAATAAGGATCCTTCTAATATTTTTACATTTTTAGAGTTTCTAAATTTTTCTTTTGCCATTAAAACCATTGATGAGTTTTCATCTAAACCTGTGTATTGGTGTTGTGGATATTTTTCTGAAATCTGCTTCAAGTAAGATCCATTTCCACAGCCTAGATCTAAAAATTTAATCGAAGTAGATTTCTCCAAAAGATGTTTATAATAAGTTAATTCGCCTGGAAACATTAAATTTGCTTGAAGATTTAGAACATCATCTAACTTGGCAGATTGAATTTCATCTAAATAGGATAATATTCCCATTTTTGTTCTCCTATTAATAAAGATATTGTATCTGGTTACATATAAGTAATTTCATTTATAATTGTCAAGATTACGTAA
>DAIRER010000573.1:0-1248 GCA_036795495.1 Pseudobdellovibrionaceae bacterium
AGGTTCCTACAAACTCAAACAACGAGAAGTTTCTCAGCTCACTGAAGATGAACTGGCGGTTCTACGAAGGGATGAAATTGGGTTTATATTTCAGCAATTTAATTTATTGCCACGTATATCAGCCCTTGAGAATGTGGCCATGCCCCTATTGTACTCTCAAAAAAATACAGTATCTTCTTTGCCATTAGAACTTCTGAAAAAGGTGAATTTGTCGGATCGTTCAACTCATCGACCCAATGAACTTTCCGGAGGACAACAGCAAAGAGTGGCTATTGCGCGAGCCCTTGTTAATCTGCCTCAAATTATATTTGCTGATGAGCCCACGGGCAATTTAGATTCAGTTAGCCAAGTTGAAATTATAAAAGTGCTTAAAGAGCTCAATCAAAGCGGTATCACGGTCATCATTGTGACCCATGAAGAGGATGTAGCCGCTCATGCCAAAAGGATCATTAAGGTTCGAGATGGACTCATTCAATCCGATCAGCGAGTGGCTCCATTGATACCACCAATTGATCAAAAAACACCTCAAGTAGAGCAAAAACAAAACGGATTAAATTTAAAAAGTTCAGGGATTGAAATTTTGAATCACTTTAAACAAGGGTTTCAAGTTTTAGCCTCCAATAAAGTGCGAACAGCTCTTTCAACCTTAGGAGTTTTGATTGGAGTTGCGGCCGTTGTCGCTATGCTTGCGATTGGACGAGGGGCTAGTGAGCAGATTCAAAAACAATTGTCTTCACTGGGTTCTAATTTACTGGTTCTTCGAGTGGGAGCTCTTCGAATTGGAGGAGTGGCTCAAGAGTCAGGTTCAAACACTCGGCTCTCTACAGAAGACGCAATTTATTTAAAAAACCATCTTTCCATGATCAAAGACATTTCCCCACAAGTGAATGGTCGGGGGCAGGTGACATTTCAGAATAAAAACTGGAGCACTTCAATTCTTGGAGCAGCCTCATCTTATGAAAAAATGCATGCAGCAACACCCTCAATAGGGCGTTTTTTCACTGACGAGGAAACTCAATCACGAGCGCGTGTGGCTGTGATTGGGGTGACCTTACAAAAAGAACTGTTTGGTCAAAAAAGTCCCATCGGTGAAATGATAAAAATTAACAAAGTGAATTTTCAAGTGATTGGCGTTTTGCCTGAAAAAGGGGCCAGTGGATTTCGTAATCAAGATGATATGATCCTTTTGCCCTTCACGACAGCGATGTTTCGGCTGTTAGGAAAACTATATTTAGATTCTATTGAACT
>DAIRER010000115.1:0-6234 GCA_036795495.1 Pseudobdellovibrionaceae bacterium
GGCGCCTTCATTGCCACGCT
This sequence comes from Pseudobdellovibrionaceae bacterium, assembly GCA_036795495.1. Classification (GTDB taxonomy): domain Bacteria; phylum Bdellovibrionota; class Bdellovibrionia; order Bdellovibrionales; family Bdellovibrionaceae; genus DAIRER01. Next base: position 21 of record DAIRER010000115.1, read on the forward strand.
GGGCCTGCCGCCGGTGAGCCCGGCGCAGGCCCAGGATCAAAAGATGCTGCAAAAGAAGGTTTTAACAAGGGATTGATAGTTAATGGATCTCTATGGATGGAAATGATAAAAAGTAGAAATCAAACCTCTCATACTTACAATAAAAATGTTTCACAAAAAATTTATCGACAAATTACAGAGCTCTATTTTGCTGAATTTGTAGAGTTTGAAAAAAAAATGAATCTTTTTAAAATGAGGGCCAATGGTTAATTCATTTGGTCTCTCTGAAGATGTAGTTCGTTCGATCTCTCAAGTTTTAAGTCAATATGAGCAAATCGAAAAAGCTATCATTTACGGATCTCGAGCTAAGGGCAATTATAAGGTTGGGTCAGATATTGATTTAACATTAGTTGCCCCTTCATTGACCTTGGTTGATCTTTTTCGTATAGAAAATGAAATTGATGATTTGATGTTGCCTTATAAGATGGATTTATCTTTATGGCATCAAATTGAGAGTAAAGACCTCGTTGATCATATTGAAAGAGTTGGAAAAACTTTCTATAATAAACCTCTTTCATAACAAAGATTTTAATTAATTTTTACTTTATCTCGAACCTGCTATTGGTTAAGACTTTCCATTCTTCAAGATAGTGAATAGGCACTTCGGGTTTTAAAACTTGAGAGGAACTGGGGCTGTGATATTGGCCCGTTTTATCATCATAGGTTTTGTAAGTTCTAATTTCACTGTCATCATCAAGTTTGATTTTGTTCAGTTCAAAATGCGGGACTAATGGAGTTTTTCCACCTATCCCTGGAACATCTAAAGAAAGATGAGGTAATGCCAAACCTGAAAGATGACCCCACAATTCTTTTTGAATTTCCATAGAGTCTTCTATTGAGTTGATGAAATGATGACTTCCATTAGAGGGATCCATTTGAAACATATAATAGGGTTTAGTTCTTAAGTAGAGCAATCGTCGGTTCAGGGCTTGAATGATAGCAGGGTGATTGTTAATGCCATTGAGTAAAACCATTTGATTAAACACCGGAACACCGTGATCCACGAAAGATTCTAAAGATTGAGCCGCTTCAAGAGTTAATTCATCGGGATGGTTAAAGTGGGTCATCAAAAAAATGGGTTTATGTTTTTTTAGAATATTTAATAATTCTTGATCGATGCGCATAGGGCAGACCACGGGCATTCGAGTGGCGATGCGAATAATTTCAATATGATCGATTTTTCGTAAATCAAAAAGGACTCGATCTAGTATTGAATTGGAAAGAGTTAAGGGGTCCCCTCCAGAAAGAATCACCTCACGAAGTCCTTTTTTATGAGCGATGTATTCTAAGGCTTTATTATACTCTGCGGTTTTTATAAAAGACTGATCCTGTCCTGTGAAATGTTTTCGGGTGCAAAAGCGACAATACACACTGCACGTGTCTGAAATCAAAAAAAGCACTCGATCCGAGTAGCGATGGATGATGCGAGAAACGGGAGAATGTTGTTTTTCTCCCAAGGGATCTTCAAAGTCGCCCTCGTAAATTTTGAGTTCTTCGGGCGAAGGTTCAAATATTTTTCGAATGGCGGGGGATTCAGAAAGACTGTAATAATAAGGGGTCGTTCGAACTTGAAAAAGTTCATTTTTAGATACAGCCAGGCCATCAAAACTTTTGATTGCATTTTGCATTTGCCACACCCAATTGTTCCAATCGGCTATGGCTATGTTTTCAGGCTTAGGGGCTCTTTTGAAATCAAATTTCACAAGTCTATCTTATCCCATTCTTTAGATTGCGACAATTGCTAAAATGTCGTAGAATCACTAGCGGAGATAATATGATAGAATATATTTACGATGTAAATAGTCAAACCTTTCAGGATTTAGTAATACAAAAATCCTATGAAAAGCCTGTCGCTGTGGATTTCTGGGCGCCGTGGTGTGCTCCTTGTAGAACCTTAAAACCCATTCTAGAAAAGTTAACTGAATCCTTGGGGGGAGAAGTTATTCTGGCAAAATTGAATACAGAAGAAGAGCCAGAACTTGCCACCGATTATGGAATTCGAGGCATACCGAATGTTAAAATTTTTAAAGATGGTCAAGTTGTGGACGAATTTACAGGAGTTCTGCCAGAAGGAGATATTAAGGTTCTGTTTCAAAAATACATTCAGACGGAGTTGGACTTTTTTTTCAACGACATTCAAGGAAAAGATTTAGAGCTTAAAAAAGCAGCTCTTGAAAAAGAATTTGAGAAATACAAAACAAATTTAAAGTATCTATTTGAATATGGAAAAACACTTTTTTTAACAGCCAATTACGAAAAGGCTTTAGAAATATTTTCTTTGATGCCTAAATTGAATGAGTTTGAAGATGAAATAATTGACATGAAAATAATTATTGAACTTCTACATTGGTCTACAAAAGACCCAAAAGATAAATATGAAGTTTTTTTAGTTCAAGCCGCAAAAGCATATTCTGAGAATCGAATGGATGATACATTAAACTTTTTAACGGATCTTCTATTTCGAAAAAAAGAGTATTTAGAAGGCTCGGTAAAAAAAATGGCAATTGCTTTAGTTCATCTTTGTAAGGATGAAGAAAAAAAGGCTTCTTTTTTCAGAAAAATTTCTATGGCCATTAATGCTTGAGATATTAGGTCTATTCCTTAAAAACAATCTGAGTCCATTTTTTCGTAAATCTTTTTTTGAATTCTTGATGGTCGATGGGGCGCTGAAGTAAAGACTCAAGATTTGTCATGATGCTGGATTCATAACCGCAGGGCTTAATGCCATGAAAGGCCTCTGGATCTTGATCAATATTGATGGCAATTCCATGGTAAGTGATCCATTTTTTAACGGAAATTCCAATGGATGCGATTTTTGAATGTTCTACCCACACGCCCGTTTCAATATTTTTTTTAAAATTTAAAGATTCCTCGTGGGAGCTGGGTTGGTTGGATTGGTTCGAGTGGGGGAGCGCTACAATTCCGTAATCGTCGAGAGTTTGAATCACAAGGTTTTCTAAAAAACGTATAAAATTCACCACTTCTAATTTTAAATTTCGAGAGTAGGGATGGTGTAGGTTAATAATCGGGTAAATCACAATTTGACTGGGGCCATGATAGGTCGCTCGTCCTCCGCGAGAACTTTGATGAATCGGTCCTGTCCATCCACAGAGGTCACTTTCTAATGTTTGTCGACCTAAAGTCACAAGAGGTGGATGCGTGCAAAAAACGACGCGACCAAGTCCTTGCGTTTCATGGACATGTTCTAACAAGGCGAGCTGTTTTTCTTGAGCTTTTTCATAATCAATCAAACCCCAATCCTCAAACTCGAGATCTTTAAATGAGAGGGGAGAGGGTTCGACTGACATCAATTCTGCACCAAAATTATTTTAAAGGTCGTTGAATGATGTGAATGGCATGACCCAATGTAGCTTCTGCGGCCTCCATCATCGTTTCACCAAGCGTTGGATGAGGATGGATTGTGAGTGCGAGGTCTTCTAACCTTGCACCCATTTCGATAGCGAGGGCTGCCTCAGATATTAAATTGCTCGCTTCTGGGCCAACAATATGAACACCCAGCACAACATGGGTTTTCGAATCGGCAATAATTTTAACAAAACCCTCGGTCTCCATCATGCTTACGGCGCGGCCATTGGCGGCAAAAGGAAACTTTGAAACTAAAATGCCATTTCCTTTCTGACTAGCTTCTTTCTCTGTGAGTCCCACGCTGGCGATTTCAGGGTCGGTAAAAACAACAGCAGGTACGGTTTTGACATCATACACGCGATTGTGTCCCGCTAAAACTTCAGCCACAAGTATGCCTTCGTAAGAGGCCTTATGCGCCAACATCGGTTGACCCGCAATATCTCCAATTGCAAAAATATTTTGGCTGCTCGTACGGCGTTGTGCATCCACCTTCACAAAGCCACGCTCGTCCAACAGAACACCCGCTGCTTTAAAGTTCATTTGATCTCCATTGGGTTTTCGACCAACGGTCACAAGAATTTTGTCAGCAAGAATTTTTTCTTCTTTTCCCTCTTTTTCAATGGTGACTTCATAACCGGCCTTGGTTTTCTTCTGGGACTTAGCTTTTGTCGACAAATAAACCTGAACGCCATTTTTTATAAGTTTTTTCGAGACCACCTGCGCGCAATCAGGATCTACAACGCCCGAAAGAAGAGAAGATTGAGCTTCTAGGATTGTTACTTCGGATCCCAGTTTTTTTAAATAACTTGAAATCTCAAGGCCAATGTACCCTCCACCGATGGTCACCACTTTTTTTGGAATCTCATCAAAGGCCAAGGCCCCTGTTGAGGAAACAATATCCTTCTCATCATAGGGGAATCCTGGAATTTCTATGGGGCGAGACCCTGTAGCAATAATAAAATATTTGGCACTGATATCTTCAGTTCCACTCTTTGTAGAAACCTGAATTTGTGTCGAAGAAGTAAAATTGGCCTGACCTTGAACAATAGTGACTTTGTTTCCTTTTAAAAGAGATTGCACTCCATTGGACATGCGATCACAAACAGATTGTTTCCAGGACACAAGTTTTTTCATATCTACTGTCACAGGTCCTTTGATTATTAAACCCATTTCAGAAAAATCAAACTGAGCCTTATGTAAATGATGAGTTGCCGTGATCATGGCTTTTGAGGGTATACATCCCACATTTAAACACACTCCACCCAGGGCTTCGCGTTCTACAATGGCCGTTTTAAAACCCAATTGACTTGAGCGAATTGCAGACACATAACCACCAGGACCAGAACCAATCACAACAACATCAAAATTTTGCATTATTTATTCTCCAAATTTTTCAAAAAATTTTTCTAGTACATATTCATCATAAGAACAGCAGGATTTTCTAATTTTGAAATCATGGATTTTAGAAAATTCGCAGCCACGGCGCCATCAATCAGTCGATGATCTGCGGTGATTGTGTAGTTCATTGCTTTTTGTGCAACAACTTGCGTGTCCTTTAAGGTCAATTTGTCTTGGATTTTATACATTCCTAAAATAGCCACTTCGGGGTGATTGATAATTGGTGTTGCATAGGTCCCACCCACAGATCCAATATTGGTGATAGAAATCGTAGCACCCTTCATTTCGTCAGGTTTTAGTTTTCCATCACGTGCTTTTTTAGATAGTTCAATGATTTCTTTAGAAAGTTCTAAGATCGTTTTTTGATCCGCATTTTTAATGACCGGAACCACTAATCCATTTGGCGTGTCAGCAGCAAAACCGATATTAAAATATTTCTTATAAACAATTTCTTGAGCTTGATCATCAATGCTCGCATTAAACATTGGGTACTCGCGCATGGTGGAAACTAAGGCTTTAATCACAAAGGGTAGATAAGTGATTTTAGTTTGATTTTTCTCAGCTAAATCTTTAAGCCCCTCGCGCATCTTTACAAGTTCGGAGACATTGGCTTCATCCATCAGTGTAAAGTGGGGGATGATGTGTTTTGCCATTTGAAGATTTTCAGCGATTTTTTTACGAATGCCACGCAAAGGAACTCGCTCTTCAAGTGAACCCGTGGGGCCTTGATAACTTGGTTTTGGAAATTGAGTTGCTGGGGCTTTTGTTACTGAAGACGTGGAATTAGAGTCTTTAGCACTTAAAACGTCGTCTTGAGTGACTCTTCCGGCTAGTCCTGAACCTTGAAGTTCATTGATATCTACATTGATTTCACGAGCCAATCGGCGAGTCGCTGGGGTTGCTAAAACACGAGACTCAGCAACTGGTGGAAAAAAAGAAGGAGTTGAAGTAAGAGGAGTTGAAGCAGGTGCCGCTGAAACAGGAGCAGTTATTGTTGCCGCGGCCGGTTTTGAGGCGGTAGCGGCGGACTTTGCCGCAGCTGGAGTCGCGACGGATGTGGTCATTGCTTCCATGGAGATTATGACGGAATCAACTTTAATGACATCACCTTCTTTAAATTTTAATTCTTTAATTGTCCCACTGGAAGGGGATGGCACTTCAACTGTAGCCTTATCTGTCATAATTTCAGCAACGGCTTGGTCGGGTTTAACTTGGTCTCCAGGTTTTACTAACCACTTGATCAGTTCGCCTTCGTTAATGCCTTCTCCAAGTTCTGGAAGTTTGATATCAGTTGCCATATTCATTTACCTCTTCAATGTTTTGTTTTGAAATAGTTTGTTTAGATTTTTCAAGCATACCCTTCATGAAAAACTCTCCAGCTCGATAAGAACTGCGGACCAGGGGTCCAGAA
>DAIRER010000116.1:0-6202 GCA_036795495.1 Pseudobdellovibrionaceae bacterium
CCGAAGAAAATAACGACCCAGTGGTACTGCATGAGCACAGAGCCCATAGCAATAAAGATGGCTCGGAAGACGAGGGCGCCCAAGATTCCCCAGAAAAGAACTCGGTGCTGATACATCTTTGGAATTCCGAAGTAGGCAAAGACCACAGCAAAAACAAAGATGTTGTCGATGGCCAGAGACTTCTCAACAACGAAACCCGTTAGAAACTCAAGAGCAGAGGTTTTTGCTTGAGCATCAGGGTCGAAGCCGGGAATTGAAGTGTATCGTTCGTGTGTAGAAAACCGATATTGGGCGTAAAGATAGAAGAGATAATTAAAGACAAGAGCCATACTTATCCAGACCGTCGTCCAAATCGAAGCTTCCTTAAAACTAACTTCATGGGCTTTTTTATGAAAAACACCCAGGTCTAAAGCCAGCACCACAAGCACAAAAGCTATGAACCCAAGGTAAAACCACCAGTAATCGTAAAATGGGAAAAGTATCATCTTGCAAAATCTCCTTTGAATTATCTTTAGACTAATATCGTCTAAAATACTACAAACCTCAAATCGATAATAGATTTGATTAGTATATTATTTTGCGATACACAATAGTTGGAGGGATTTATGAGTCCATGGATTAACTACCATCATCTTTTCTATTTTAAGACGATTGCCGAAGAGGGAACGGTCTCGAAAGCCGCTGAAAAACTACGAGTGGGTCAGCCAACTTTATCAGCCCAGCTCAAACAATTCGAAGACACTCTCGGAGTTCAACTTTTTGAGAGGCACCATAAAAAACTAGTTCTCACCGAACAAGGAAAAGTGGCTCTTGATTATTCGAAAGGTATTTTTCGGATGGGCTCTGAGATGTACGAAGTGCTTCACGATAGGCTAAAACCTTTAAAACCATCGCTTCATTTAGGTGCTCTTGATAGTGTTCCGAAACAAATTATTCTTCAGCTCGTGAAACACGCTTTCCGCATCTCTCCCTGTCAAATCACTTTATCTGAAGGCAAATCTGACGAGCTACTAAGAGAGCTAGTTGCACATCGTATGGATCTTATGGTGACTAATTTCTTGCCGACAGGAACAGATGGCAAAGGTCTTTACCCAAAATCAATTACCAAGAAAAACGTCGCTTTCTATGGAGCCCCAAAGTTCAAAGCCTTGAGAAAGGGATTTCCAAAATCAATTTCTGGAGAGCCTATGATTCTTCCCACCTATGACAGTAGACTAAGGCAAGACCTCGACCATTGGGCAAAGCTTAACAAAATTGAGCTTAATATAGTCTGCGAGAGCCAGGACATATCGGTGAAGAAGCTTATGGCTATAAATGAGATGGGCTTAATCCCCACGGCCACTCATACCGTTACAGGACAGATCCTCAGAGGCGAACTTTTAGAGATTGGTCAGCTTCAAGGTGTTTACGAAGAGCTATTCCTAGTCACGGCCCAAAGAAAAATTGAGAATCCTATCGCTTCTAAATTAAGAGATTCATTTGTTGTATAGCTTATAGTACTACTAGTAAGCATTTTTATCCATTTTACCAATTCATAAATATTCCGTAAAGTAGGTTATGTGATGGCAGGAAGCTAATCACTTAACCTATCGGAGGATAAAATGCTGACTTCAAAACAAACGACCCTAAAGCCCCTTCTTGAGTCTAAAGATGGGATTCATTTGACGGCTTATCTAGTGAATCGTGGCGACATGATTGACCTCAAATCCCAACTTCGCACCACGATTGACGAAGCTTGCGAGTGGCTCAATGCCGCCATGTCACCGGATGAGCGAAATAAATTTCTAGAGCCCCTTGATTCGCTCTTGAATGACGATCGAATTTTTATACAGATGAAAGGTAATATCGGAATCTTTCGAAACGAAGACTCATTTCGAATTCTGAATATTCCCATCGATATTGAGCAAAGTTGTCAGGTTGCTACAAGTTTTCACGTAAAACCCCTTCTTCGTTGGCTTCAGGGCGACCAAGAGTTTTTATTTTTGGGTCTCGAAAAAGACTCGGCTCATCTTTACTTAGGAAGCCAGGATTCCTTTAAGATGGTTGATTCCATCTTGTTCCCTGAATTCTTTAAAGTGCGAGATTCTTTAAGCGATTACATGAGCCTAAAGGCAGCTCGTCAGAACAAGATGAAAGAGACTGAAACTTTCTCATGGGTGAATGATTGGATTCTAGAACTGACGAAAAATTCTAAACCAAATCTTTTTATTGCAGGAGAACCTTCGCTCGTTCAGTCCCTCAGTCGAAGTCTGAGCTACAAGAAGGCTGTTAAAACTCCAATATCAAACTCATTTAGCAAGGAAAATGCGAGTGAGTCTGCTCAGAATATTCGAAAAATTCTGAAAGCGGAGTCAAAAATGTCGCTGGAAAAAGCACTGCTTGAGTTTAGGTTCGCTGAAGAAGGCAACCGAGTAAAGAAGAACATTTTCCAAATTTCCAAAGCGGTTGTTCAAGGTAAAGTTCGAAAGCTTATCGTTACCGACGAAATCAATATCTTTGGAAAGATTAACCATAAATCTGGCGGTATTGCGATTCATCCCTATGACCAAGACCACGAAGATGATTGCATTTTAGACGACTTAGCCCAGATGGTTTTAAGCCAAGGCGGAGAAGTGATCATCGCCAAGAGAGATCAAATCCCAAAGGGTCGTCCAATCTTAGCAATTCTTGAGGACGACGGATTAGCTTTAGAAAAAACAGTAGAGCTTCAGTATGAAGTTCATCAAGAGAGGTTTACATGAAACAAATTATATTTTTAGAATTGATTAGAAAACTTAAAGCGAAGCCACATCTCATACGAAAAATAAAAATCTTCGCAGTGGTAGGAGTTGCTGGCTTCTTTGTAACTGGAGCGCTCGCCATCTGGGCAGGGGTCTCAGCAATTAGCTACGTTGCAGACAAAGCAAATGTGGTTATGCAGTCGGCTCAAACAGCTGCTCACATCGAAAACCTTAAAACTGAGGTGAAAGGATTAAGTCTTCAACCGCTCAATTGCTGGGGTAAAGCACAGAGTCTAATGGCAGTGGAACCGTGGCTTGCACGACCAGCTTTAGATAATTTGAAGAATTTAAAAGTTGCTTGCCTTGAAGCAACGACGCCAGTCTGCGAAGGACATGAATGCTCTCAAATGAAAAAACTAATACACACAACCGAAGGGAAGATGATATGATTCAAATCAAATTTAAGAACCTCGACAAATCAGAAATGGCTCGTGAGGCAGTTTTTGAGCGAATTGAACCCTTGATTGAAAAGTTTCCTGATTTAAACGAGAGCAAAATTCAAATCACGTTAGAGATGGAAAATTCTCCGCTTCAAGCAGGTCCAGACCTTTTTAAAGTTAAACTTCATGTGGCGAGAGGGCGGTATGATGGGATTACGGTCGAGAAATCGGACGCAAGCCTTTATGTTGCCTTGGCCGAAGTTGTAGACCACATGCTTGAAGTCCTTAACCGCTTTGGCGACCGTGCACGAGTTAAGGAAAGAAAACGAGCCCGTGAGCTGACAAAAGAACTAAAAAATGGATTTGATTATGAAGAACAAAAAATTGGATGAGTCATCTTGCAAACTTTGACCTCATAATTTTATTTTTTATCCTTGGAGCATTCGCTTCATGGATAAGGTCAGATTTGCAAGTTCCAGAATCCATTTCGAAGATCCTTTCCATTTTTTCAGCTTCTTGCTCTTGGTTTGAAGGGCGGACACGAGGTGCGGTTTGCTGAAAGCCTAATGGGCTTCATACCTTCTTTATCTCTTGGCCTGATCTCGTGTTTCGCTCTTCCGATGGTTATGTTCTTTTTGATGAAGAATCGACAATAAATGACTTTTCGACTTATTTTTTAATTCCGCACTGAAGATTAACATTGACTAGCTTTAACTCATTTCCTATTTCAGAAGTAAAAAACCTATGGCTTCGAGCCATTGGGCTCTCTGAAGATACGATAAGCCCTAAGTACTCTTGTATACCGTTAATTTCAACATAAGCATGTGATTGAATTAAATCGCCATCAGGGGTGCCTAATAGAGTGCCCGTGTCCACTTTTGCAAGGCCCATACTGCTCCCATCTTTAGCAAGAATAGGAATGTCATAGGCTTTTTCATGCTCTGCCTTTGTTACATCAAATTTATTTGTTGAACCGAAGCTAAATATGCTTGAGCCAGTTTCTGTGTTAAATTGCTGAATCGAAATCGACACAAAGCACTGATGATCATAAGTCGAAGAATGGGCCGAAAGTGAAATAAAAAAACAAAATAAAGATTTTGACCACACCGAGCATCTGTTCGCACCATTTGCTCACGCGTGTACCGACGACCAGAACGACCAAACTCAAAAAAATCAGGGGCAAACACCTTCTCTTGATGGACTAAATTGAAACGAGTTTCGCTTTTCCGGGGCGATTCCTCAAAAGTCTTTAAGGTTTCAATATCGGCATTTGATAGCTTCATCTCTACCTCTATTTACCCAGCACCAATGCAAATGAACCGATATGGTTATAACCCATCGACTCGTACAGCTTCTGTGCGGGAAAATCTGTTTCGCCAGTAAACAAGATGCTTTTCTCGTGGCCGTGAAGATCGCGACAATCCTTTAACATATGAAACATGACTGCTTTCGCAAACCCTTTTTGGCGAAAATCTTTCGGCGTGAAGACGCCACCAACTTGGCCGATTTTTTCGCCTTTTGAATTGAGAGCGGTTCGTGAAATTAATTTTTCGCCATCAAATAATCCCCACCAAACCTTGTTCGCAATCTGCGATTCAAAATCTTTTCTTTTCTGCTCCATGCCTAATTCATCGGGTAAAGATAGCTCCGCCATGTATGCTTTGCTGAATTCATACCACTGGGGAAAATCACGCAGTTCAAGAAATCGAACTCGTGAGTCATGTTTAATTTTTGTGTCGGATTCTTTGAGTTCGTACGAATATAAAATTTCTTTCGATTCATACGAGGGGGAATAAGAGGGAGTTCGCTCTTTGAATAGTCGATAGACTGGCTCGACAGAATTCCAATCGCCAATAAAACCCTTGAGCGGAACAGATTCTTTTTCGCACTCCTCAAGAATTAAATTTGGTTCATTCAATGTCGACTGAACATAAAGATTACCTCGCCGAGCAAGGCAAAACACTGACGTAATTTTGCCATCGTTTTTTATGACTTTAAAATTACCGCTGTTGTGATGATCGTTTAGTGTCGGGCCATGAGCCTTCAAGTTGTTAATGAGAAACTGCGCACTCTCCTCGAAGCGAGCAAGAAAAAATTCAACTTCTTTGATGTTTTGCGGTCCAATGGATTTGACTGAGCTTTTCATAGATAATCAAATAACCTGGGACTGCTTAAATATCAAACACTCATGCTCATCGTTATCACCCGAGGGGTGTTTTATTTTTGCCCTTACGATGGTAAGTGAGCTTTTCAAGCTCCTGATATTCTGGAGACTTAGGGACAGGCCTCGAATAGGGTTCTTTGAAAAGGCCAAGAAAGGACGCACACCAAAAACACGATCCACCAATTTCGAACAGAAGTAGGAAAAAGTCTGAATAACAAAAAAACGGAACACTAAGGATTCGGAGATACAGTCCCAAAGTTAATCCTTTAGCAGCGTCTTCCGCTTAGCTGTAAACTCCCACCAAGGCTTTGATTTGCCGCCATTCATAAAATCAACAGCAGCCATCAACGTGTCGGCCATGCAGGGATCATGTCGAACACCAGTTGTCTTATTGAGCTTGTGATAAAGGTTCAGACCATTTTTGCCTTTGAGTTGATCCGGTCGATTGATCCCGATGCTCCGCAGGTCTCGTGCTACTGCTTTGCCAACATTGGGAATCTGTTCAAGAGCTGCGGCTTCTGAGGATTGCTTGGCTTTCATACCAATACCTTCAGATTCTTTGACGGAATCCAGCCCTTAACTCCATCTCTATTGCGAGACCAACACCAGCCGGCAAAGACCAACTCATTCAAATCAATATTAAAAACCAAGTTCGGAGTGGAGAACTTCGGTGGACGGCAGATTTCAATCATATAACCCGAACTTCCGCCAATTTACTGGATTTTCTCTAGCTTTGAGACCACAAGGTTACGCAAACTTTCCGCACGTTCCGCAAGGCTCTTGCTATAGCGACCTGGATGGCCAGATTTGATTCCCCAATCCAGTAGATAATGAAACTCCTTACATTCCACCAAATTATTACACTCATATTTTTCAAG